>JALYXS010000487.1 GCA_030946965.1 Acidobacteriota bacterium | reverse complement strand
ATTATCGGACCCGTGGCCGAAGCCGCGCGCCTCGAAGGCAGCAAAGTGTACGCGAAGCAATTTTTTCGCGATCACGGCATTCCCACCGCGGATTTTGCCTTAGGCGGCAACCTGGACCGGTTCGGCTTCCCAGTCGTAATCAAGGCCGACGGCCTCGCCGCCGGCAAAGGAGTGATTATCGCGCAGGATCGGGCCGAAGCCCAAGCCGCGATTGAAACTCTTGGGCCCAACGTGGTAATCGAAGAGTTCCTGCAAGGCGAGGAGGTCAGTTTCATCGCCCTTTGCGATGGCAAAACCGCCGTCCCATTTGTGCCGGCACAGGATCACAAAGCCGTATTCGACGGCGACCGCGGCCCCAATACCGGCGGCATGGGAGCCTACTGCGATCCCAGCCTGTTGAGCTCGAAACAGACCGGCGAAATTCTCGATACCATCGTCCTTCCCACCGTCGGCGCCACGGGCTTCACCGGCTTTCTCTACTCCGGGTTAATGATGGCCGCTTCGGGACCGAAGCTTCTCGAGTTCAACGTCCGGTTAGGAGATCCGGAAACGCAGCCGCTCATGCATAACCTCGATGGGGATTTCGCGGAGATCCTGATGGATGCGGCGCATGGTGGACTCACCGCGATCCCGCATTCGCCCCATCCTTCGGCCTGTGTCGTGCTCGCGTCCGAAGGGTATCCGGGGGACTACCCGGCCGGCATTCCCATCCATGGCATCGAAGAAGCCGAAGCGGTGGGAGCGACTGTTTTCCACGCCGGAACTCGCGTCGGGAGCGCCGGCCTGGAGACAGCGGGCGGACGGGTGCTCGGCGTCACCGCCTCCGGTGTGAATATTCGAAGTGCAATCGAGAAGGCTTACGCGGGAGTAAGCAAAATCCGATTTGACGGGATGCATTACCGCGCCGACATTGGCCGCCGCGGCCTGCAACGCTACAATACGAGCACGGGCACGTAGCTCAGATGGATAGAGCAGCCGCCTCCTAAGCGGCAGGTCAGCAGTTCGAATCTGCTCGTGCCTACCATTTCAATCCCGGCATGCAAATTGCTCTAGACCGGTATGCCCCGATATATGCCGGGAATTGCTGGATTGCTACTGATCCCCTTGGTCGCTTCCTCCGCGCACAAGGCTTCAAAGGTGCATGGAAGCCCGGCTTCAGAGTCGATTGCGGGTCTGCCCGTGATCGAGGAGCATATTAAACTTACGCCCTCTGCTCCGTTGCTTGTGACCCCGCATAAAAAACCGGCGGCTTCGGCTCCGGTGATCCCGGAACCTCCTCCGATGCAATTGATGCCCGCGCGAACCGTCGCGTTTTCTATCCCTAAAGCAACCCTGGCGACCCCTCGAACGGCGGCCACTGTGATCCTGGAACAGGTGGACCCATCGTTTGCGCGGCGCGCCATGAATCGCGTGCCGCTGCTGAGTAAATTGGAAAGCCGTGAATTTAAAGGCGGCGACCGCTTCATCGCCGCGCGGCCGGTTGGCCAGATCACACCTTCGGTGCCTCGCGAGGTTCGCTCGAAACTGAGAGGCATCGTCCCAGTGGATCTGCGGATCTCGATCGACAAAACCGGCGCCGTGGCGGAAACCGAACTGTTATCGAGAAAAGTAGACTCCGCTCTCGCCGAGATTGCGGTCCGCACCGCCAGCCACTGGGATTTCACTCCGGCGCGCATTAACAACCGCCCGGTTTCGAGCGAGATGCTGGTGCATATGCGCTTCGGCGAAACGCGTTAGTAAAGTTGGTTCTAGCGAACCGCTAATCCCGAGCGTTCCAACAGCGCATTCGGATCCGGGTCCCGGCCCATGAATCGCCGGTACAGTTCAGCGGGATCGTCGCTATCGCCTCTTGCCAAAATATTTTCGAGGAACTCCAGACCCACCTCGCGGTTAAAAATTCCTTTCTCGCGAAAGCGCGTGAATGCATCGGCGTCCAGAACCTCGGCCCATTTATACGAGTAATAGCCGGCTCCATACCCGACCGGACTCGAAAACAGGTGCGTGAAGCCCGCGATCATGGCGTGATCGGGCGTCAGCGGCGCGGGTGAATACTCCTGAATCACACTCCGCGAATAGTCGATCGGATCGCCGTCCCGCCCCGCCGAATAGCGGGTATGCAGCGCCAGATCGAGAAATCCGAACCCAAGTTGCCGCATCTGCGCGTTGGCGCTCCGGAAATTTCGCGCGCGGCGCATTTTCTGGAACAACTCTTCCGGTATGGGCTCGCCGGTTTCGTGGTGGCGCGCAAATAAATCGAGCGCCTCGCGCTCCCAACACCAGTTCTCCATGATTTGCGAAGGCAGTTCGACGAAATCCCACGCAACGCTGGTGCCCGCCAGACTTCTCACTTCCACGCGGCTCAAACAGTGATGCAACAGATGCCCGAATTCGTGGAAAATGGTTTCCACTTCCCGATGAGTCAGCAGTGCCGGTTTTCCGCCAACCGCCGGCGTCAGATTCCCGCAGATTACGCCCACGTGGGGCTCAAAACGCTCCGGGGCATCCACTCCGGTAACGAAAGCGTCCATCCACGCTCCGCCCCGTTTCGATTCGCGCGGATACCAATCCGAGTAGAAAGCCCCTAACAGCAACCCGCTTTGATCGTGAATCGTGTAGTAATTCACTTCCGCGTGCCAGACGGGAACGCCCTTCCGCTCCGTTACGCGAATGCCGAAAAGGCGTTGAACGATGTCGAACATTCCGGCCACCACGCGCTCTGTCGGGAAATAGGGGCGAAGTGCCTCTTCGTCGAAATCGTAAAGCGCTTGCCGCTGCTTTTCGGCATAATACGCGACGTCCCAACCCTGCAGCGGAAAACCGGCAAAGCGATCCAGTTCCTCGTTTTCGCGGCGAAACGGAGTTTCGGTTTTCGTCTTCAGGTCTTCCAAAAACTGCAGGGCGCGCTCACCGGAATGCGCCATGCGGTCTTCGAGCACCAGATCGGCAAAGTCGCGAAATCCGAGCAGCTTCGCCTTCTCCTGCCTTAAGGCAAGAATGCGCGGCAGAATTTCGCGATTGTCGTACTCTCCGCCCGCCGCGCGCGTCACATGCGCGCGATACACCCGCTCGCGAATACCGCGGTCGTCCAGGTACGCGATCAGGGCGAGATAGCTGGGCGATTGCAGTGTGAACCGCCAACCCTTCGCGCCCTTTTCGGCCGCACTCTCTCTAGCCGCGCCGACGGCCGTGGGCGGCAATCCGGCCAATTTCGATTCATCCTCGATAATCAGCTCGAAAGCGTTGGTCGAATCCAGAACGTTTTCCGAAAATTTCGTGGTGAGGCCGGTAAGCTCCACGTCGATTGCGGCGAGCCTGCGCTTGCCGTCCTCATCGAGATCCGCGCCATGACGCCGGAATGAATCGATCGTCTTCTTTAGAAACCGCTTGCGGGTAGGAGTGAGCGTATGGCCCGAGCCGCCCGATTCATATCTCTTCAGACAATTCCAGATTCCCCGATTTAACGGGATACTCGAATAGAACGCGCTTACCTCCGGCTCGACGGCGTTGAACGCCGCGCGCAGATCCGGCGTGGTGCAAACGCCCTCCAGGTGGCGGACCACGCTCATGGCGTAGTCGACCCGCTCGGTCACGCGTTCGAGAGCCACCAAAGTGTTCTCGAAGGTTCGCGGCCGATCGTCCGCCGCCAAAGCCGCGAGTTTCTCGCGCGCATCGGTCAGCAAAGCGGCGATTCCCGGCTGGACGTCCCCGGCGCGAACCCGGTCGAAAGGAATTTGGAATTCAATCTCTGCCAGGGGATTCGAAGCTGTCGCGGACATGTTATCCAATGATACGGCAGCGCTTGTAGACTAGATGTATGGTGCGTGCCGGCGCCGCCGAATCGGTCGAGCGGTTTTTCCAGTTCTCGCTGTTGGGTCTGGTCGCCAGCGGCTATCTCGCCGTGGCCGGTTCCGGCTATCTCGACCTCCCCACGATTGTTCTTACCGCGGCCGGCCTGCTCCTCCGCGGCTTAACGATCGCGGGCATCGCGCGCTTCGAGCTTTCGGTTTATGTCGTCAACTGGATCACGCTGGCCTACGTCTGCTTCTACCCGGTCGATTCGTATTTCCTGGTGCGCGACTTTCAACGCGCCACGGTTCACCTGGTTTTTTTCCTGGTCGTCATCAAGATTTTGACGGGCAAGAGCAACCGCGATTACCTTTATACAGCCGCAATCGCGTTCGTCGAGTTGCTGGCCGCGGCAATCCTTTCGGCTTCGTTGAGCTTCTTCGCCTTTCTTGCTTTGTATCTTCTCTGCGCGATTGCCGCATTCACCAGCGCGGAAATCCGGCGGTCGCTGCAGAAGTCAAACCAACGCGCCAGCCGGATGCGGCGCTCTAGCGGACTGCATGTCTCCACCCGGCTGGCGTCGCTTACAGGCGTGATCACAGCGGGGATTCTGTTGCTGACGGCGGGTCTTTTTTTTCTGCTGCCGCGCACCGCCAACGCGGCGCTGCGCCAATTGATTTCGCACCGTTACCACCTGACCGGGTTTTCGAACGAAGTCACGCTAGGCGAAGTGGGCGAGATTCAGAACGATTCGCATGTCGTGATGCACGTGAAATCCTACTCGCGCGATCTTCCGCCAAATCTGAAATGGCGCGGCGCGGCCTTAAGCCGTTTCGATGGCCGGAGATGGTCCGAATCGCCCGCGGGCAACCGTTCGATGCCCGTCGAGCGCGGAACGGTACAAGTTGCCGATGAAGCGCAGCGCCGCCGCGCCGGGCGCCGGATCTTGTACCGCGTCGATCTGAATCTCGCCGATTCGGATGCGGTGTTCATCGCGGGCGTACCGGAGTTTCTGAATGTAGGGCGCGCGCGCCTGATCCGCACGCCGAACGACGGATTCCGTTTCGGCTACGTGCCGGTGGAGACCGCGCATTATGAAGTCTCGAGCTTTGTCGGAATGTATCCCGGCAACGCGCTCACCGAATTGCAGCGGCGTCTTTACCTGCAATTGCCTCCTCTCGACGAACGTATCGCTCCACTGGCAGTGTCGCTCGCGGGGAGCGGCTCGGATCTGGACCGCGCGACCGCGATACAAAATCGCTTGCGCCGGAATTACGGATACACGCTGCAACTGCCCTCTTCGGAAGTCGCCGACCCGCTCGCCAATTTCCTCTTCGAACGGCGCAAGGGGCACTGCGAATATTTCGCGTCGGCAATGACCGTGATGCTGCGGACGCTGGGGATTCCGGCGCGCATCGTCAACGGTTTTCAGAGCGGGACCTATAATCCGGTTTCCCAGTTGTATGTGATTCGCGCTTCAGACGCCCATAGTTGGGTGGAAGCGTATATGCCGCGGCTGGGGTGGACGGTGTTCGATCCGACGCCATCGGCCGCGCGCCCGAACGCGAATTCCCTGTGGGCCAAGATCGGGATGTACCTCGATGCCGCCGATACGTTCTGGCAGGAGTGGGTATTGAGCTACGACTTGGGGCGGCAGGTGAATCTGGCCGGGCGCTTCGACGAAACGGCGCGGCGCGCGAGCTGGACGTGGGCGGAGAGTTCCACTAGGACGGCGTCGCGATGGAAACGGGAGATCGACGGCTGGCTGGCCGCGTATGGAAAGTGGGCTTTAGGCGCGGCGGCGGCGTTGGCGATGCAGTTTGCTTTCGGACCGCGCGTGGCCGGCAAATTGGCTGCGCACCGGCGATTGCGCAAGATCGGGCGCGGGGAAGCGACGGCAGCCGACGCGACGCTCCTTTACGCCCGCATGCTGCGGTTAATGAAGCGCCGCGGATATCAGAAGCCGCCGTGGTTCACGCCTCGGGAATTCGCCGCGACCCTGCCGGATCCGCGCGCGGCCGCGACGGTTGCGGAGTTTACGAATGCGTATAACGCGCTGCGTTTCGGCGGGGATGCGCACGCGGCCAAGCGGTTGGGGAATTTGCTCGAGGAACTGGCGGGTAGGGGGCGGCGATAAGGCATCGCGCGGCTTACGTCATACGTCTCGCTTCAAGAGGGCCTGAATTAATCGCTAACTGATTGGGAAATTAGTCTGTTGCAGCCGTGCTAGAGCTTCTGGAAAGTTTGTCAATCGGAGCCTTGCGGCGAGGCCGAGCAGTCCGAGGGTGCCTTGAATCTCGATGTGCCGGCGCTGAGCTTCCTTACGAGCGGCCCAAATCGTCGGCAAGAAGACGGGGGCTGCGCCGCCCATTCACGAACCGGTTCCGGAGTGCTCGGCCGCGTGAGTTCTTTTGGCACGGCGGAAGGGATTATGAGACGACCGTACAGGGCCGGTACAACATCCCCTTCGTCGATCAGTATCAGATAGCGGTGCGGTGTCGCATCGGCGACTACGATCATCGGCTTTCAAGAAGCCGTTCGCCAATCGCCCGCTCCCGCTCGCAATCTTCCACTGTGTAGTCGATTTCATGCTGTTTCAAAAACCCGTCGAGATCGTAGCGAGTGAGACCTAGCAGTTCGCGAGTTGGTGCTCTGTCAAAAGTCGCGCGCGATATGCTTCCAACCCGATCGCCTCCAAAGAGGCGCGCGCCGGATCGACGCCGGGCTTTGTCAGTTGAGCCGCTATTTCATCGGGTACTTCAACGGTGATTCGCACTAGCGTCCGAACCAACTCTACACGTCCAAATTCTTCACATCTAATGCATTGTCTTCGATGAACTTCCGGCGGTTCTCGACATTCTCGCCCATCAACGTCGTGAACATCAGGTTCGCTTCGGCCACGTCGTCGCTGCGAACCTTGAGCAGCGTTCGCTTTTCGGGGTTCATGGTCGTGTCGGCCAACTGCTCGGCGTTCATTTCACCCAAGCCCTTGTAGCGCTTCACGGAAACGTCGCGCTTGCCTTCGTTCTTGACGTGCTCCAAAAGCGAGCGCCAGTTTCCCTGGTCTTCGCGCCGGTCGTTCTTCACGACAGTAAACGGGGGGTGATTATATTTCGCAATCTGTCTCGCAATAGCGCGGAATTTTTTGAAATCCGGCTGCGAAGCCAGATCCGCGTTGATGCGCCGCTCGGCGTTCGTCGAATCCTGGTAGCTCACCATCCAGGCGGAATGCTCTTCATCGGCTTTCAAGGCTGGCTCGATCCGCGCGGCCTTCAGAGCGTCGAACACCCGCTCCATGTTGTCTTTGTCGGCGAAATCGGCCTTGGCATCGATCCGCAGGCTGGAATCTGAAAGTATTTCGACCACGCGCGGATCGCGCAATCGCCGCTCAACCTTGGAAAAGATCTGCTCGAACTCGTCGAGGCTCATCAGGAAGTTGCGCAACTCACCCGCTTCGGCCGTTGACTTCGTACCATTCGTGCCGAATTCGAGTACCAAATTTTCCGTGGCGCGCTTCATGATCTCGCGCGTCATTTCCTTCTCGTCCTTGATGTACTTCTCGCTCTTGCCTCTCTTAATGCTATACAGCGGCGGTTGCGCGATGAACACGTTTCCGCGCGCGATCAGCGCGGCCATGTGCCGGTAAAAGAACGTCAGCAGCAGGGTGCGGATGTGCGAGCCGTCCACGTCGGCGTCCGTCATGATAATGATTTTGCCGTAACGCAATTTCAGCGGATCGAATTCCGGCCCGATGCTGGTTCCGAGCGCGGTGATCAAGGCGCGAATTTCTTCGTGGCCCAGCATCTTGTCGTACCGGGCTTTCTCGACGTTGAGGATTTTACCTTTGAGCGGCAGAATCGCCTGGAAGCGCCGGTCGCGGCCTTG
>JALYXS010000457.1 GCA_030946965.1 Acidobacteriota bacterium | reverse complement strand
GTCATTCCCGTCTGCAGATACACCAACGCCAAATCGTAACTGTTGGCGTAACTCAACGGATCGATTCGCCGCGCCTTCTCGAGCGGGGCGATTGCGGCCGCCAGTTTCGTGCGCTGGATAAGAAACTCACCTAGAAGGTGATTCGCTTGAAAACTCTCCGGGTGCAAGCGGACTTGCTCCCGGAGCAGCCTTTCGGTTTGCGTGTTGCCGCCCGCGAGCAGTGTCCACGCTATGATCCCTGCTACAAACACCGGTTAAAAATAAAACTTTAGCGCGAATTGCAACTCGCGCGCGTCATTCGGCGCGTCGCGCGTCGACCGTATTCGCGCAAAATTCGTAGTATCCAGATAGTTCAAACTGCCGGGCATCGCGAAGGTTGGCGTGTTAGTCAAGTTGAAAGATTCGGCGCGGAATTCAAAGCGCTTGCTCTCGGTCACGGGAAAGCTTTTGAAGACCGAAAAATCGAGCCGGCGAATCGGAGGTCCAGTAACTTGCGTATTGCCGCCCCCTAAGGGCGAGAAATCCGTTTGCCCGATCTGAGTAACGACCGGCGGGTCCTTGAACGCAGCGGGATTATAGTACTGTTGCACGTTATGCGGGCCGCTATAAGGATCTTGGCCCGTGTAAAGAGCGAAGCACCCGGTGCCCGCGCCCGTCGCCTTCGTACAGCCGATCGTTTGCGGTTGTCCGGTATCGAGCGTCAGGAAAAAGTTCGTGCCCCAGTTCCCCAGTGCCAGATCGGCGATGCGATTGGGGCTTGTCATGTAACGCCGTCCCTTACCGAATGGAAGGTCGTAGGAGCCGCTGGCGGAAAGAGCATGGCGGATGTCAAAAGGCGCGAGGGCCATGTCTTTCTGGATGCCCCAACCAGGTATGCCCGCGGCGCGGAATCCACCAACGGAACCGCCGCTTAACAGGTCACCCGCATCGGTTCTGGTCTTCGAGAATGTGTAGGAAACCAGGGCATTCAATCCGTTGGAAAATCGCCGCTGATATTTGGTCTGCAGCGAATGATAGTTCGCGACACCGACGGTATCTGCGTAGGATGAACTGCGCGCGAAATCCGGGAAAGGAACGTATTTCTGCGGGTCGGTCCCCGGTGGCAGCAGCAGGCTCTGCAGGTTGCTCCCGACGAACGTTTCAAATGACGGCTTAGCGAAGCAACGTACGCCGCCTCGACCGAATCGGCCGATGTTAACTGGTACTGCAGAGTGAAATTATAGCTCTGCACGTAGGGCGTCCGATAGTGGAACTGAATCCCGCGCAGATTCAGACCCTGGCCGTTCACCTGAGTTGGACTGAGCGGAACACTGGATAACCCATTCTCGATTGTGGCGACGCTGCCGTTTGGAAATTGCACGGGCGCGAACGAATTGGGAGTACGGTAGCTAAACGAGTATTGGAACGGATAGTTGTATCCCAGACTAGGCGACCCTCCGCGATTTTCGAACGCTCCGAAATAGATTCCATAGCCTCCCCGAACTACCAGTTTCGGAGTCAACCGGTAGGCAAATCCGAAGCGTGGCGCGAAGTTGTTCTTCTGTACCTGGCTTAAACCGGACCCGTAGGCATCCGAGTAGACCAGCTTGATTCCGTCCTTCTGCAAAAGTATCGGAAAGTTGGGGGAGAGCGGCGGATTATCTTTTCTGCTCGCCGGAATAATGTATTCGGCGCCGCCAAATGGCGAGCCCGGAACGAAGTTCGCTTGCGCGTTGTACTTTTCGCCAGTCGGACTGAACCAATCCCATCTGACGCCGATATTGAGCGTGAGCTTTTGCGTGATTTTCCAATCGTCCTGGAAGTATGAGCCATAGTACGAGCGCTTCGCCGCCACGCCGCCGAAATTCGAAGCGTTGACGTTGTCCGCGCCACCGACGTTATTCACGCCGCCAGGAACCGACGCCGGTACCGGAGAGAGAAGGAACTGGGCGCGCCCCGTGCTCCCGTCGTTAAGATTCGGTATGGACGTGTATTGGCCGCCGAAGCTGAAGCCGCCGCGCGAATCGGGCGGCGCGGTCCAGGGGAAGTAGATGGACTGGGCCTCGAATCCGCCTTTGAACGAGTGCGACCGGTACACCTTACTCAAGTTTTCCGTAAACTGGATCGTATTACTGTACCGGTCGCTGATCAGCCACTCCGACGAGCCGAGCTGGCTCAACCCTCCTATGCCAAGATACGGCAATCCGCCATTGCCGGGCGTCTGAAGGATGCCCTGAATGCCGAACTTCGCCGGGATGTTAGTCGTATCGTTTCCAAAAGCCTGAACGCGCGAAGTATGTTCGCGATTGAATCCGATTCGCGCCTCGTTGACCAGGGTCGGAGTGAACGAATGCGTATAACTCAGCGCCGCTCCCTGCGTGTCTACGTGCTGGTCGCCAGAACTGAACCCGCCTCCGTCCGCGAAGCCGGTGAAGGGAGGCGGCGTAGAGCTGGGACTCCGCGACCAACTGTAACGGCCGAAGACTTGATCTTGAGATGAGAAGTACTGATCGATGCGCGCGTCGAACGCGTTTACGTCGGTCGTGGCATTCCGGTTCACGTTGTAGTTTCCGATAAATCCCGGCTGCGTGGGGGCGGGGTAGAGACTCAACAGCTTGACCGCGTTAGGGTCCAAACGGCTGGCCGGAACAATGTTTCCCGGAAATGGATCGCGCACGACTTGGCCGGCTCCGGCCGTTCGCGTCGTTGCCGGATCGAAGATCGTGCCCAAGGGGTATGTGCGCCCCAGCGCGTCCGTTCGGGAGCCGGTTTGCAGTGCAATCAGATCGGAAAAATCGGTGAAGCCGCTAGCCCGCTCGGAAAGCGTCGGCACGCTTAGCCCAGTCAATGGCACGCCTTGGCGGATGCGCGTTCCTTCGTAGTCGGCAAAGAAGAATGTCTTGTCTTTGATAATGCGGCCGCCCGCCGACGCGCCAAACTGATTCTGTTTGAAAGCGCCTTTCGGCTGGCTGTTCGCATTTTGGAAAAAGTCGGCTGCGTCCAGCTTATCGTTGCGCAGAAATTCCCAAAGGCTGCCGTGCAACTGATTCGTACCGGACTTCAAGCTGGCGTTCAGCACGGCTCCACCGGCGCGTCCAAACTCGGCGCTGAAAGAGTTGGTTTGCAATTTGAATTCGCCGATCGCGTCGATGGGCGGTTTCAAAACATAAGCGGCCCCGCTAAGGAAATCGACGTTGTTGGTGTTATTGTCGATGCCGTCCAGCATGTAATTGTTCTGCGCTGGACGAGTACCGTTTGCCGTAAACCAACCGTTGGCATTCAGCCCTCTGCCTTCGGCCTGGCCCACGGTGGCTCCGGGCACCAGACGCGCCAGGAACGTATAATTGCGGCCATTGAGCGGCAGGTTGTTGATGGTCTGGCTCTCGATCACTTGCCCGACGGAGCCGCTCTCGGTCTGGAGAATCGGCGCGGCGGCGGTCACTTCCACTTCCGTCGAGACATCGCCGACGGATAGTCCGAAATCCGCCACCAGTTGCTGCTGAATATTCAGTTCAAGACCGGTTCGACGCTCCTTCTTAAAACCCGCGCTCTCAACCTCGACGCTATATTTGCCTATCCTTAAGGACGGGACCACAAAGGCGCCGGAGCCCGACGTCTTGGTAATTTGAGTGAACGCAGTGCCTTCGTTCCGGACAGTGACGGTCGCATTGG
>JALYXS010000325.1 GCA_030946965.1 Acidobacteriota bacterium | reverse complement strand
GTGTGACGGCGGTGATTCAACCGGGCGGCTCGAGGAACGATGCCGCCGTGATCGAGGCCGCGGACCGGCTTGGGATTGCGATGGTGTTCACGGGCGTGCGGCATTTCCGGCATTAGTGAGATTGTTTCAGCATCCACACTACAACTAGTCGCAGGGGAGTCCCGTGGATATGAAGGTGATGAGATTTCTAACGCTTTTGTGTCTGGTTGCGGTGCTGCCGAGGGCGACGGTGATACCCGTCCAGAACTGACCGGGGCGCTACAGTAGGGGGATGAGATTCGATAGCGTATCCGCGCTCGCCGCGGGAATCGGTGTCGTCGCCGGTCTTCGGACCATGACAGCGCCTGCCGCCATTAGCTGGGCCGCCGGAGGCAGATCGCTCGCATTGCACGATGCGCCTTTGAAATTTTTGCGTTCGAAGGTGTCCCGAAACATCGCCCTCGCGCTCGCCGCCGGCGAATTGATCGCCGACAAGCTTCCCTCGACTCCCAACCGTACCGACGCGGGTCCGCTTGCCGCGCGCATCGTTTCGGGCGCCCTTTGCGGCGCGGCTGTGTATTCCTCGAATAAACGGCCAATCGCGACGGGAGCGCTGCTTGGAGGCTTGGGAGCGATCGCCGGATCTTTCGCCGGTTATGAAGTGCGCCGGCGCTTGGGAGACCGGCTGGAGGTACCCGATGCCGCAATTGCCGTTATCGAAGATGCACTGGCGATGACGGGCGGTTTCTCGATCGCGAAACACGCGTAAAGCGGGATTGTTGCTTCAAGACTAAAGTTCAGGGCGAGCCGATCCGAAGTATATGTTGGAGGCGTCCTTGCCACAACAACTCTCCTCGCCCGTGAAATACAGCAGGCCCCCTATCGCAATCGCCGAGCCCGTTTCCATCAAAGGAACCGATGGACTCTGCAAACTTCCGTCACTGCGTCCGGTGGCGCTTAAAATTCTTAAAGTCTTGTCGCGGGACGACGTGAGGTTGGAACAGATCGCCGCCCTGTTGCAAGCCGATCCAGGATTTAGCGCCGAGGTACTCACCATGGCGAACTCGGCGGCGTTCGCAGCCTCGCAGCCGTTTGGAGATCTTTCGAAGGCAATTCTCTTCCTTGGGCTAGATCGCATCCGCTCTTTGACCATGACCATTGCCATGCGTTCATTCAGCAGCAGAAAGCAGGATAGCGTGGAAATTCGGAATTCATGGCGGCATAGTTTGGCCTGCGCATTTTTGGCGGAGGAGTTCGCTACAATTTATGGCGCTTCGAAACACTCCGCATACACGGCGGGACTCTTGCACGACGTCGGCCGCCTGGGGCTTCTGAAGGCCTACTCCGGCCAATATGGACAGGTGCTAAATCAGGTTTATGAAACGCTGGCCGAAGCGCACGAGAAGGAACGCAAACTCTTCAACATGGATCATTGCCAGGCAGGTTCCTGGTTGACCAAAACGTGGGGCTTCCCAGAGGAGTTTTCCGAGATCGCCGCGCGCCATCACGATTGCCCGGAAGGCCGGGAGCGCGACATGATCGGCCTCATTCAAACTGCCTGCCGCATGGCGGATGCGTTGGGATTCGGAGCGGTCCAATACCGGCAAATTATGGCGCCGGCCGATGTCATTGCCGCCACGCCATTAGATTGGCAACGGCGCTTTCCGTCGCAGTGGGACGAGCTGCGCGCGCGCGTCGGCGCGAAGCTCGAAGCGCTCGACAGTTTGGGTGGCTAGCCGGATCATCGATAGAGTTGCACGTTATCGATCTGGAGCCATCCCGTCTCCCCTGCCCTGCGAGCGATCTCGAAGCTGATCATCAGCAGGTCCGACCCGGTCCACGCCGCCACGGGCTTACTGGAAGCCTGCTTGAGCGCGGAGAAAGGGATGCGGACGGTCTTCCACGCCCCGAATGCCGAGAACGGAGCTTGATAAAAGTCGGTCCCGCGCGCGCCTCGCGTTGGAACCAGCACGCGGTATTCACCCTCGCCGCGCGTTTCAAATCGAATGCCGCGAAAGATCCGGGCATCCACGGGCTCGATCGCGCCCCGGCTGAGTGGAAAGTTAACGCGAGCGAAAGGAAGGTCTTTCTGAGACATCCTGGCCGTAACCGTGAGGCAGTGATTCTTTCTCCCCCGCAATGTGCGCACGAAAAGCATTTGCGAGTGGTCCTGGCCGGGGTCGGTGCTGTTGACCGGAAGCGTATCTAGATTGGTCCTGCCGTCGGGTCGCTCGAAATCGTCCACTTTCGCCGATGCCGGAATCGAGGGTATGGGCGTCTGGGCGGGCGATGCGATGCCGCGCGCGAAACCCTCGCGATCCAGCTCCTGGCCACCCAGGAAAACGCGGCGGGTTTTCTCGATATCGGCGATATTCCGGTAGGGAACGCCTTCAACCAGCACCAGATCGGCGCGTTTCCCGGGCGCAATCGTCCCCCGGTCCTTCTCCACGCGCAGCGCACGCGCGCTATTGCCCGTTGCTGCCGTGAGCGCTTCTAGCGGCGGCAAACCGCCCCGCACCAGCAGTTCGATTTCGTGCAGCGTCGCCTTGCCGTGCGGCGTGCCGGGTTCCCCCGCATCGGTGCCGGTGGCGAACCAGACGCCTGCCTCGCGCAGCGCGGCAACGTTGCCGAGCAGATAAGTCCAGCGCCGGGCTCGCGCGGGATCTGGATTGCGGGGTTCAAAAACGGCGAGCGTGGATGCATAAGTCGTGTGATGGGTTGTGAGAAGGCCGAGCAGTTCGGTGTCGGCGGCGGCATCGCCTACACCGTGATCGATCACGTCCACCCCCGCGCGCGCCGCGATTTTCGCTTTCGCGAGCGTGACGGTGTGGGTCAGAACGGGAAGGTTGTGCTTGTGCGCCTCGTCCACGATGGCGGTCAAAGTCGCTTCGTCCATGCTCGTCATATCGGGCGCGGCGCCGTAACGCCAGCCGTCGGTGAATACTTTAATGACGTCGGGACGATACGGCAGAATCCGCAGGATGGCGGCGCGGCCCTCGCGCGGAGTTTGGACTTCTTGCGAGAAGAAATCGCCTCGGCCGCCTTCCGCGCCATGTCCGCCGGGAGTAGTGATGCGCGCGGCCAGATCGATTCGAGGCCCCGGCACAATGCCTTTCCGAATGAGCCGCCGCATGGGCTCGAATGTTTCGGGATACGTGCCGAAATCGACGACGGAGGTGACGCCATTGTAAAGATACGCCTTCAAATTCTTGCCCCAATCGGCGGGAGCGCTCGAGGCGGAGTATGGCAGGTGCGTATGCAAGTCGAACAGCCCAGGCAGCAGTGTTTGCCCTTCGGCATGGATGATGCGCGCGCCCGCCGGAATTTCCGCGCCGCCAACAGATACGATCCGCTCTCCGCGAATCACGACGGTTTCAGCACGCGGCTCCGCGCCTGTGCCGTCGACAACGGTTGCGCCCACGATCGCAATCGGAATTTGCGCGGACGCGGCGATAGCGGTGAACGCAAATAGCGCGATCGCGTGCCTTAAGTTCATGCTGTTAAGATGAGATTCGCCTTTGATTTCCTGCCGCAATCTTACCAAGCACTTTGATGAGTTCGCCGCCGTCGAAGGCGTCTCGTTCGACGTCCCGGCGGGAACCATTTTCGCTTTCCTGGGGCCGAATGGGGCTGGGAAATCGACCGTGGTGAAGATGTTGACCGGCCTGTTGAAACCGTCCGCGGGCGAGGCGTCCGTAGCTGGTTTCGACGTTCGCAAGCGGGAACTCGAATTCCGGCGCGCCATCGGCGTGCTGCCCGAGAATCTCGGTTTGT
Organism: Acidobacteriota bacterium; assembly: GCA_030946965.1. Classification (GTDB taxonomy): domain Bacteria; phylum Acidobacteriota; class Terriglobia; order Bryobacterales; family Bryobacteraceae; genus JALYXS01. The sequence goes on along the minus strand of JALYXS010000325.1, from coordinate 1,675 downwards.
TCGACGCGCTGACCGTGGAAGAACATCTCCTGCTATCCGGCCCGATTTACGGCTTGAGCAAGGCGGAGACGCGTTCGCGCGCCGGCCAGTTATTGCGCGCGCTTCAGTTGGACGACGGGCGGAACACATTCGCGAACCAGTGTTCCTACGGCATGCGCAAGAAAACGGCTCTCGCGATGGCGCTGCTCCACAACCCCCGCGTATTGTTTCTAGACGAGCCGTTCGAGGGCATCGACCCGGTGATGTCGAAGACCCTCCGCGATCTTCTCGCCGCGCTGGCGCAACGCGGCGTGGCGATATTCCTGACCTCGCATATCCTCTCCATCGTCGAACGGCTGGCGACGCGAATTGCGGTAATTCAACACGGAAAAATCGTTTGGAATTCGCTCGCCAGCGAATTGCCGCAATCGCTCGAAGAACATTACCTGGGGCTGGTGCAAGTCCCAATCATCGAGGAACTGCCTTGGCTGGGTTTGCCGCCCTCGTAAAAGCGCTGGCGACGGCGTTCTGGCGCGATCTTCGAACCTTGAATTCAGTCGCGACGAATAATTTTTTCCTGTTCTGTTTTCTTTTGCTGCAAAACAGCGGCGTTTTTCTGCAGGTAATTCTGGGGCTGATTTTGTTGTTTCCGCTGACGACCGATCCGCTTCGGAAGATCCCGGCGGGACGGCTAGACCTGTGGCCCGTTTCCGCGCTTCAGCGCGCCGCGCTGCGAATCGCGAGCATCTGGCTAAGCCCCGCGGCCTGGATCACCATCGGCTTGCTGCTCTGGGCCGCGCGTCCCGCCATGGGATTGCGATTTCTGGTTCTCGCCGTAAGCTTCCACGTGGCGGGTTTAGCGTTCTCGTTCGTGCCGGCCTTCGACCCGCGAATGAATCCGCTCCGGCGTGTTCCGGCGTTCCCGGGGCAGGTAGGCGGCCTCATACGGAAAAATGCGCGCGAGATGCTGACCATCCTGGACGTGTATGCCGCGATTGTAGTGAGCCTGTCCGGGCTAATCTACCGATTTGCGGGCCGCAACCCAGAGCCGGATGCTTTCTTCGGCCTGGCGCTGATGGTTGTCCTCGCATTGAGCAGTTACGCGCAATGCCTATTCGGTTTAGATTCCGAGGGCGGCTTCAAGCGTTACCAGTTGTTGCCCTTGCGGGGATGGCAGATTTTATTGTCGAAAGATATCGCGTTCCTGCTCCTACTATTCGTGCTCGCGCTGCCGCTTTCACTTTCGACGGCGCTGGCCGGCGGTTTGGCAGCTTTAACCGTTGGACATCATACGACCGTGCGGATACCAGTTCCCCAGGCGCCGTGGCGATTTACCGGATCGCCATCGATCGGCATCTCCATCGTCCAGACAGTCGCGATGTTCGGCGCGGGCGGCGCGGCGTACCGGGTCAGCAGCCTCGTGCTGGCGCCGTGCGCGGCTGTATACTTGGCGTCGCTTTGGTTTTATGGGCGCGAATTGGACGGCTTGGCGACGGATTAGCGTGGTTACAGGACCCGAGGCATCGTACACTATGCACGGGCGCTTTATGATCTCTACTCTTCCTACCCAGGAACAGGTCGACCAAATGGCGCGCGATCTTGCTCCCGATGTCGTGCTACTTCCGTGTAATCCTCTCCGATGAAGCGAGCCGAAGCGATCGACTGGCTGATGTGACTGGAATTGTGAGTGAAAAGC
>JALYXS010000432.1 GCA_030946965.1 Acidobacteriota bacterium | reverse complement strand
GTTCGCAGTGGGTGGGGGCGGGTGAGAGGAGTTCGCTTGCCGCCCTTCACAAGGCTATCGAGCTGGGAATCAATTTTATCGATACCGCGCTCGCGTATGGAGACGGGAATAGCGAGCGCCTGGTGGGCCGCGCCGTTCGGGAGGCGGATGCGCGTGAAATTTATATTGCGACCAAGGTTCCGCCCAAGAACCGGCTGTGGCCCGCGCGCCCGGGCATTGGCCTCGATGATGTCTTCCCGCAAGATTATATCGTCGCCTCGGCCGAGCAAAGCTTACAAAACCTCGGCGTGGATTCGATCGACCTGCTGCAATTGCACGTTTGGAATCCCGAGTGGATCGGGCGCGAGGAGTGGCGGCGCGCGTTTGAGGATCTGAAAACTTCGGGGAAGGTCCGCGCGGTCGGGATTTCCATCAACGATCATCAGCCGGATTCCGCGTTGGAAGTCATCAATACCGGGCTGATCGATACGGTGCAGGTTATTTACAATATTTTCGATCAGACGGCCGAACCGAAATTGTTTCCGCTGTGCCGGGAAAAACATATCGGGGTGATTGCGCGCGTGCCGCTCGACGAGGGCGCGCTGACGGGAACAATTACCGAGGATACCGTGTTCCCCGAAAACGATTTTCGCAATTTCTATTTCCGCGAGGACCGCAAAAAACAGGTTGCGGGGCGCGTTAATTCTCTAATTACCGAACTGGAGTATCCGAAGGATCAACTGCCGGAATTAGCGCTGCGATTTTGTATTTCGAATCCCGCCGTTTCCACCGTGATTCCGGGAATGCGCACTATCGATAATGTTTTGAAGAACAGCACCGTTCCCGGTCAAGGGCCGTTGCCGGAAAAAGTGCTTTCAATCCTGAAGCGCCATGCTTGGGACCGCAATTTCTACTTATAATCGAGTATTTTGTTCGTCCGATCACGGATGCCGGCGGCATAACTCGCCCAATTTCGAGAATTCCCGCAAAATACTGTCAAAATAGTCTAAAAATGCCGTAGAGTAATAAAAATACCATCGGTTTGGGATTCTTCTTTCATGCCCCCACGTCCCACCGGATACCGTACATGAAGTCCGTGCGAATTTTAATCGCCGACGACCACGAATTAGTTCGCGCCGGTTTGGTGGAATTGATTGGCCGGCGGCCTGGCTGGATCGTCGCCGCGGAGGCCGAAAACGGGCGGCAGGCAATCGACCTCGCGCGGGAATTGCAGCCGGATGTGGCGGTGCTCGATATTTCGATGCCGGATGTGAATGGAATCGAAGCCACGCGGGAGATCGCGCGCCTGTCCCCGGAGACGAGGATCGTAGTCTTGACGATGCACTGCAATAAGCAGTTAATCCTGAAGGTAATCGAGGCCGGCGCCAGAGCCTATGTCGTCAAAACCGACGCAGGTTCGGCGCTGGTGGGCGCCATCGAGACAGTCCTCGAGGGCGGCCGGTTTTTCAGTCCCACGCTTTCCCAAGAGTCGCTCAACGGGCTGGTCATCGAGGATGGCAATTCGAAGACCCGGTCCGCGTTAACCCGCCGGGAGGAAGAGATTGTGCGCATGCTGGCTTCTGGGCTAAGCAACAAGGAGGCCGCGGCCGATCTGGACATCAGCTTGCGAACTATTGAGAAGCACCGCGCTAACATTATGCACAAGCTGCGGCTGCATTCGATCGGCGATCTGGTCCACTACGCCATGGAGCACAATCTGGTGACGTGAGCAGCGCCCAAGTCACACCATGAACATGCCACCGTTGATCTCTATCGTCTGCCCGTGAATGTAACGCGCGGCATGCGAGCAAAGGAACACGATGGTATCGGCAATTTCTTCATTGTCGCCGAGCTTACCAGCGGGAGTCTGCGCCACCGCGGCATCCAATATCTGCTGGTTCGAGAATTTTGCGTGGAAGTCGTTATCTACCGTTCCCGGCGATACCGCATTCACCCGAATGGCTTTGGGCGCGAGCTCTTTCGCAAGTCCTTTGGTAATGGTCGAGATCGCCGCTTTTGCGGCCGCGTAGATGGTTGCGCCGGGGCCGCCGCCATTGCGCGCGGCGATCGAGCTCAGATTGACAATGTACCCGCTGCCAGCGGCGATCATCCCCGGCGCGATTGCCTGCGACAGAAACCAAGCGCTCTTCACGTTTAAATTCATCACTTCATCGAACAACTCGGGCGTGTATTCAGCCAGTCTGGCCCGCTTCACCAGCGAACCGGCGTTGTTGATCAGAATATCCACGGGCATGGAGAGACGGCGGAAATTGGCAATCACGGCCTCGATCCCGCTTTGTTGCGAAAGGTCCGCTTGCAGTACTTCGGTCGCTGCACCTTGAGATTTGAGGCGGCCGGAAATCTCGTCCACGCCGGCTCGATGGCCGTTGTAGTGCAATAAGAAGCGC
>JALYXS010000428.1 GCA_030946965.1 Acidobacteriota bacterium | reverse complement strand
GCGCAGGCCATCGCCGCCTTCGCGTTCGGAACCAAAACCGTTCCCAAGGCGGACCGGATCGTTGGTCCGGGAAACATTTACGTCGCCGCCGCGAAGAAGATGCTCTCGGGTGAAGTGGGTATCGATTTCGTCGCCGGGCCTACGGAGATCCTCATCATCGCGGCGGATGCCGACGCGCGTTTCCTGGCGGCCGACATGTTGGCTCAGGCGGAGCATGATGTGGATACCAGCGCGATCCTGCTCACTACGTCGAAGCGGCTAGCAAACGCGGTGGCCAAAGAAATCGAGCGGCAACTCGCAACTCTCTCGACGGCGCCGGTGGCTCGCAAGGCCATCGATAAGAACAGCGCGATCGTCGTCGTCCGGTCCCTCGATGAAGCGGTCGAACTCTCCAACCGGTTCGCGCCGGAACACCTCAGCATTCACGATGCATCGCTGCTGCCGAAGATTGAACATGCCGGCAGCGTCTTCCTCGGACCGTATAGTCCCGAGGCGGCGGGCGACTACGCTTCTGGACCGAACCACGTGCTTCCGACCAGCGGCGCGGCGCGTTTGCACGCCGGTCTTTCCGTTTGGGATTACGTCAAGGTGATCACGGTGCAACAACTGACGCCGCAAGCCTTGCGGAAGTTGGCTCCCGCGATAACAACGCTAGCCCGCGCCGAAGGTCTCGAAGCCCACGCGCGATCCGTCGAAGCGAGAACCAATGCCTAGGATTTTGTGGCGCACGCGCTCCTGCGTGCCGCGTCGAGACTCATCTCGACGCCCGTACTCGAAGATTGTGGTCCGGTGAACCGTGCGAACTAGTCTCCCCAAAGGAGCCATCCGGCCCCGTAAAGCTGTCCTCGCAATGGCTCCGTACTCTCCGCCTACAGGCAACCGCATCGAAAAACTGCGCCTCGATTTCAACGAAAACACGGTGGGCTGTTCCCCGCGCGTCACGCAATTCTTAAAAGACGGCATCACACCGGAGCGTCTCGCCGTCTACCCCAGCTATTCCGAAACCAAGCAAACTCTCTCAACTCATTTTCAAGTGAAGCCCGAGCAGTTCATCCTGACGAACGGCACCGACGAAGCGATTCAGGTTTTCATCAATACCTACATAGACGACGATCAGGAAGTTCTGCTGCTTCGCCCTTCCTACGCGATGTATCGTTTCTACGCCGAGGTAGCGGGCGCGAAAATTCGCGAAGTCGATTATCAAGCGCCCGTTTATGACGTTCCGGTACGCGAGATCCTCGATCAAATCACGCCCGAGACTCGCGCCGTTATCATCGCGAATCCGAATAATCCAACCGGCACTTCGACCGGACTCGACTCCATCGAGCGCATACTGAAGCGCGCCCGGCACGCCGTCGTGCTGATCGACGAAGCGTATTACGAATTCTGCGGTGTAACCGCTCTCGGCCTTCTGGAGCAGTATCCGAATCTGTTCGTGAGCCGCACTTTTTCGAAAGTTTACGGGATGGCGGCCATGCGCATCGGTTGCCTGTTTTCCCATGAAGCGAATATTGCTTTTCTGCATAAAGCGCAGTCGCCCTACAGCGTGAACACGCTCGCCAGCCTTGCCGCCTGCGAGGCTGTGAAAGATTCGGAGTACGTTCAGAATTACGTTGCGGAAGTGCTCGCGGCGCGCGAGCTGTTGTGCGTGGGACTTGAGAAACTTGGAATTCCGTACGTGCCCAGCTCGGCAAACTTTGTCGTGGCCGACGTGGGCAAGCGCGCTATTGAAGTTCGCGACACGTTGCGGGATCGCGCCATCCTGGTTCGCGACCGCAGCTATGAGATTCCCGGAGCCGTCCGTATCACCGTGGGCACGCGCGATCAAACTCGCCGGCTGCTCGAAGAATTGGAAAAAATCTGGGAATGAGCAAGCTTCTGGTGTTCGATATGGACGGAGTGTTGGTGGACGTGACCGAATCGTATCGGGAAACGATTCAGCGCACCGTGGCGCACTTCACGGGGCAACGCATCACGCGCGATCTGATTCAGGATTACAAGAATCGCGGCGGCTTCAACGACGATTGGAAACTTTCCCACCAGTTAATTCACGATCTGGGTGGCAGCGCCGCTTATCGTGAAGTGGTCGATCGCTTCCAACTTATTTTTCACGGCGACGGAACCATTGGTTTGATTCTGCGGGAGCGGTGGCTTGCCGCGGATGGGCTGTTCGAAAGGCTAGCGGGAGAATATCAGTTGTCGATTTTCACCGGCAGGCTTCGTTGGGAAGCGAACGCGACGCTAAAACGTTTTGCGCCAAATCTGTTTTGTCCGATTGTCGGCGCCGACGACGTCGAGCGCACCAAACCCGCGCCGGACGGCCTGCTGAAAATCCGCG
>JALYXS010000394.1 GCA_030946965.1 Acidobacteriota bacterium | reverse complement strand
CCATGCTTGACCGTGCTGGTTCCATGGTTGTGGAGGGTTTCGTCATTATGCGCGCGGATGTCGCGGCCCGGAAAAACCTCCTCCAAGTGCTTGAAGAAGTCCGTGTCCATCGCCATGACATCTTCGAAGTGCCCGTGCTTGGGACAATCTTTGACCATCAGGATCTGGCCGTCGCGCTCAACAATTTCCGCCTTAATCTCGCCGACTTTTTCGTTGAGCAGGATTTCGTGCGGAACCTTACCATCCACAATTTGTTGGCGTATTTCGGGAACGCAGCGGGGGCACAAAGAATCGGTGGTGCGAGGCCAGCCAAGGGGCGGCTTGGTCTTCTGATAAGACTTAAGAAGAGGCTTGTCCGACCATTTTGGCGTGAACGAGGGGTTTTGTTTAATCTGATTCAGACGGTCAAATACATTCCAGGCGCCGTTCGCGGCAATGGTAACAGCTTTCTCAACGTACTTAACAGGCTTTCGCATCGATCTCCTCGGTTATTCTCTATGACAGGGTACTATTTGCCGCTAAGAGGAACTACCCATAATAATCGAACTGCTTATTTTGTGAACTGGAATGCTGGAAATAGGGTCTGAACGGCAGCGTAATGTAAACCGTCAATGTAACACAATTGGAATCAAGTAAGTGTAATGGAAAGCAAAACTTGGAAGCTTCTTCACGAATCTCTTTCAACAGAGAAAGGATAGGGCGACTGGCGCGCGATTGCGGCTTTGAGTTGGCGGGGGTCGCCACAGCCCAGCCGGCGCCGGAAACCGCGCGTTATCGCGAATGGACCAAGCAGGGGTTTGCCGGTGAAATGCGGTACCTTACCGACCGGCGCGCGGAAGTCCGGAACGATCCTCGAAATATTCTCCCTTCGGCCAAGTCCATAATTTGCGTGGGCAAGCTATACAACGGGACTCAATTCGACGCACCGGAGGGGGCTTCCATTTCGCGCTATGCATGGGGCGAGGATTACCACGAGGTTTTGCGGCGCGGCTTGGAACGGCTGGTCGAGAAACTGCGGGAACACGCCGATTTCGAGTACCGCATCTGCGTCGATACGGCCCCGTTGCTGGAGCGCTCTTACGCGCGGCTGGCGGGGCTCGGCTGGATTGGGAAAAATACCTGCTTGATTCATGAAGGAATGGGTTCGTGGTTCTTTCTGGGCGAACTGCTGATTTCGCTCGAGATCGATCCGGACAGTCCGCCACCCGACCGGTGCGGCACTTGCACCCGGTGCATCGACGCATGTCCCACCGGCGCCATCGTTCCGTTTGAAGGCGCTCACGCGGTGGATTCACGGCGATGCATCTCCTACTTCACGATCGAGCTGCGCGGCACGGTCCCCGAAGAGGCGCGTGCCGGAATCGGCAGCCACGTCTTCGGATGCGACATTTGCCAGGACGCGTGCCCTTGGAACCGGGGTGCGCCCGTTTCCGGCGATCCGGCTTTCGAACCGGCGCGCTTCACCCCGCCACTCGACCGGTTAGCCGCCCTGACCGCCGCGGAGTTCAGCGAAATGTTTGCGAGCAGCCCGGTCGAGCGCGCGCGCTATTCGGGATTCCTGCGAAACGTGGCAATCGCAATGGGCAACCAAAAGAGCGAGCGTTTCCGCGAACCGCTGCTTCAACTGAGTGCTTCTGAAGACCCGGTGGTCGCCGAACACGGCCTTTGGGGACTAGGTCAGCTAGAATCACACCAGTTAGAATCGAAGTAAGTGCCGCGCCGCATTGCCTTTTTCCCGTTGTTTGTCCTGTTTGCGGTTGGCGTATTCGGTGCCGGGCAAGATCCCGATACGGTCCGCGGCGTGGACCACTACCTCAATCTCGAATACGACCAGGCGATTGCCGATTACCAGAAAGCGAGCGTCGCGAATCCCCGGGCCGCCGGGCCGCATAATCATATCGCGCAGGCCTTGCTGTATCGCGAAATGTTCCGCAACGGCGCGCTCGAGAGCCAGTTGGTTTCGGGCAACAACTCGTTTCTACGCCGCCCCAAACTGAACCCGCCGCCCGAAGTGGAAAAACAGTTCGATTCCGAAATTCAGAACGCCATGTCGCTGGCCAACGCCCGTCTCGATAAGAATCCGAACGACACCAGCGCTCTTTATGATTTGGGCGTGGCTTACGCGTTGAAATCGAACTACGATTTTCTGGTGCGAAAGGCCTGGAAAGACGCGTTGAGCGAGGCGACTACCGCGCGCAAGCTGCACAACAAAGTTACCGGGATCGACCCGTCCAATTACGATGCCCGGCTGGTTCAGGGCATTCACGATTATGTGGTGGGCAGCTTGCCCTGGACGTTCAAGGCGCTGGGGTTCCTGGTCGGCTTTCGCGGCGATAAGGATCAGGGTATCCGGACCCTGGAAGAGGTTTCAAAGAAGGCCAGCCATAACGCGGTCGACGCGGAGATTCTGCTGTGTGCCCTGTACCGGCGCGAAGATCATTCCAGGAAAGCTTTGCCATTACTGGCCGATTTAGTGCAACGATATCCGCGCAATTACCTGCTGCGCTTCGAGCAGGCGCAGATGTATGGCGCGATCGGCGACAAGAACGATGCGCTTTCGACGGTTGCGAAGATTGCCGAGTTGAAGAAGGCGAAATCGCCAGGTTACGCGAATATCCCCTGGGAAAAAATCTATTACGAAGAAGGTAATGTCGAATTTTGGTATAAGGATCTCGGCCGCGCGCTCGACAGCATGAAGAAAGTGACCGCCTCGCCGAAGGATCTGGATTTGAATACCGGAGTGCTCGCCTATTTGCGGCAGGGGCAGATTTACGACCTGACCAATCGTCACGATCAGGCCGTGGAAGCGTACAGGCAGGCCATCGCGTTCGCGCCTCAGGCGGAAGCGGCGAAAGAAGCGAAGCGCTATATCGAGGCGCCCTACAAGAGGGAAAGCTGAGAATGCGATGGCTGCCCAATTGCTAGATCCTGCCCGGAGGAAACATGAAATATCTCTTTGGCTGGCTGCTGGGCATTCCGTTCAGCTTGATCGTGCTCTGGTTCATTTTCAACCACGCCTGCGCGCGCTAGCTCGCGCTTTTTATTTAGTGAGCTGCGGGCAGTGAGTCCAGCGGGCACGCCCCTGCGCGTGGTTGCCATCGGAGGCGGCACTGGGCTCTCCGCCCTGCTGCACGGTCTCAAGCGG
>JALYXS010000386.1 GCA_030946965.1 Acidobacteriota bacterium | reverse complement strand
CTGGCTCGAGACAACGACGGGGGCGCGAGAGATTCGCGCGACGGGAACGCCGAACACATTCAGCGGGACGTCGAAGGTGTGGACCAAGTCGATGTGCTTGTCGCGTATGTAACGCCGTAACTGCCAGCCGCCGGAGAGGGCGGTGGGAGACAGGAACGACGTTACGGGCAGCCGCAGAATCGGGATGCCCGCCGCGCGCAGTTCGCCTGCGCGGATACCTTCGGAATGAAAGCAGCCCACATGCGGCTCAAAGCGGGTGCGGTCGAGGGATTTGGCGATTTCGGTAAGCTGGCGCTCCGTTCCGCCGAGGTTCAACTGGTGCGCCATTAACAGGATGCGCTTCATAAAACAAACGTGGCCGAGCCGCGGTATGGAAGAAGAGTTTTGAAGGATTCCTGGATCACTGGGTTTTCGCGTTTCTCGCCGAACGTGCGAGAGCGCCAGGCTTGGCCCAGTGTTGCTTCGCTCTTGGAATCGAGAGTGAGCAGAACGTTGCCAATCCGGAATTCTCGATCGGATAACCGCGCCGGACTCTCGCCACAATGCCAAAATCGCTCGATCAGGTGCTCTCCGGATGGACCCGAGACTTCGTCTTCAATGCGCAGCTCATCCAATTCGAGAATCCAACGCCGCCGGTGGGTGAATCCGCGATAGCAGCATTCGCCGTCCAAGAGGACGCCCTCCAGGCCGGCAAACCACTCGCGCACGCGGACGTCCGGTTTGCTCTCCCAACGAAACGGCCCGGCGGAGACGGCTTGATCGAGACCGTTTATGCGAATGGTATTGTGCGCGCTTGAGCCCCGAAACCAATCGCGCCACTTCGGATCGGCGACGTAGGTATAAGTGCCAGGGTCGATTAAAATTTCCCGATTGCCCAGGCGCATCGTGAAGCTCAACGTATCGGAGTGGCTATGTCCCGCGCCGCCCGCGCCGAATGGGCCCGCGTCCGCCAGGATATGCAGAGCGCCTTGGGAGATGACCGCAATCCCCGAATTCGCGAACAATTGCGAGGGCGACGGCCCCACGGCCGACACGCTAGCGCGTCCGAACTCGCTTCGCGTGCCGTACGGATGAAACAGGCGTCCGCCATCGTCGTCGCCAATGAATGGCAGGGAACCTGCCTCGCCCATCGACGCGGCCAGGTACTCAGTCATTTTGACTAATGCATCTCGATATAGCCCGTCATCGTCCGCCAGTTGCGCGTGCAGCCGGAACATATCAAGCGCATAAACATGATAGTAAGTCGATTGCTCAAAGTGACTGCCATCGGGTTGCACTTGGGCGATCAACTGTTCGGCGACCATTCGCGCGCCATCGCGTTTCCAGCGCCGGGGAAAATTCGGATACACGGCGCCTAGGGCGTGCAGCGCCACCGCCTCGCCCAGTAAGTGGGTGTTCGGTGAAAAGTAAGTCGATAGATTGTGTTGCAGATACAAGCCGTGTTGGTACAGGCCGTTCTGGAACCGCTCGCGAAAAGAAGGCTCGAAACGCGATCCCACTAACTGATCGATCCACATCCACGACAGCGCGCGGAACGCCACCTCTAGCGCGCTGGCCCAATTCATGCCGCGAAGAAACGGATTCTGCACGAGCCAACTTTCTATCTGACGTTCAATTTCGCGAATGCACTCGCTACCGCCCTTCCGCGCCAGAACCACTAAATGTTGATGCCGGTTTAACTCCCAGACATTCTTGTGATCGCCAACGCGCTCGAAATCCAGATACGGAATGCGCTTGAACCATACCAAGCCGCTCGACTTATTGTTCGGATAGTCTCGGCGCCACTCGATTTCAGGATCTGTCTCGACAACGCCTGCAAGCAGCGGGATGCGATGCGCCAAAATCTCCGCCGCCAGCCTGTCGATTTCAGCCGGGTCGACAGGCGGTATGACGCCACGTACATCGCGAGGGCCGCAAGACAACCTCCGAAATCGCGGTTGCAAAGCGAGCATCGCCGCGTTTGCCACAAGCTGGAGCAGCCGGAACCGCAATTCGCGCGGGCTTCGCAGCAGTTTTCCGATATGCAAATGAATTTCAAAGTAGCATAGAGGTTACTGTCTCTATGTGCGGAATCGCGGGTTATTTCCTCCGGGACCGGCGGGCGGAACTGCCGGCGGTCAAGGCCATGTGCGACGCCATTCGCCATCGGGGACCGGATGACGAAGGTTTTCATCTCGACGGCAGTTGTGCCATTGGGATGCGCCGCCTCAGCATCATCGATCTCCACTCCGGGCACCAGCCGATCGCGAATGAGGACGGCGCCGTTTGGGTCGTCTTCAACGGGGAGATTTACGAGTATCAGTCACTGCGCGCCCGCTTGATCGGGCAAGGCCATCGCTTCACAACCCATACCGATACCGAAGTCCTGGTGCATCTTTACGAGCAGGAAGGCGTTGATGGGCTGCATCGCTTGCGAGGCATGTTCGCTTTCTGTATTTGGGACGCGCGCCGCCGCAAGATGCTGCTGGTGCGCGATCGTTTCGGGAAAAAACCGTTGTACTACGCCGCGCTTCCAACCGGTCTTTACTTCGGGAGCGAGCTGAAGTGCCTGCGCGTTGCCGGAGTGCCGCTCGATCTGGATAACGAAGCTCTACGGCTCTATTTCGAGTTCGGCTATGTGCCCGATCCATGGACGGCATTCCGATCCTGCCGCAAACTTATGCCGGGCTGCTGGCTCGAGTGCGACGCGAACGGAACCATTCGCGAGGGCCGCTACTGGCGTTTGCCAGCGCCCGCTGAAAGCGCGCCAGCCAATTTCTCCGAAGTCGAAACATGCGAGCGGCTGCGCGAGAAGTTCGACGAATCCGTGCGCATCCGCATGATCGCGGACGTGCCGCTGGGAGCGTTCCTTAGCGGCGGCATCGATTCCAGCTCGGTGGTTGCTTCGATGGCGTTGCAATCGTCCGATCCGGTGAAGACTTTCTCGATCGGATTCGATGAAGCGGAATATAACGAGCTTGGCTATGCGAAGCTGGTCGCCGAAAAGTACAATACCGAGCACCATGAAATAGTAGTGCGTCCGGACGCGGCCGAGCTGGTGCCCCGTCTCGTCCGGCAGTTCGATGAGCCGTTCGCGGATTCCTCCGCAATCCCAACGTTCATCGTTTCCGAGTTCGCGGTGAAACACGTGAAAGTGGCGCTCAGCGGCGATGGAGGCGATGAGCTATTCGCCGGGTATGAAAGTTTTCAGATTGTGCAACGCTTGGCCCGATACGATCGGCTTCCGCAGGCAGTGCGGCGAGCGATTTCAGGTATCGCAGATCGGCTGCCCTACGCCGCTTACGGCAAAAATTATTTGCACATGATTAGCCGCTCGAATGCGTTGGAGCGCTATTTCGAGAGCAACTATGCGCCATTCCAGATGCGCCAGGCGCTTTTGAAACCCGAATGGATGCTTCCAGGCGATGCCGCTTTCCTGCGGCGGGCATTTGCCGATTGTCTGCTGCCGGAGGGCGCCGGCGCACTCTCGCAAGCTCTCTATTTCGAAGCCACCGCGAAACTCTCGGGCGACATGCTGGTGAAAGTGGATCGCATGTCGATGGCTAATTCGCTCGAAGTGCGTTCCCCCATGCTCGATCATGAGCTGGCCGAACTGGCGGCCGCGATTCCGCACGAGTGGAAGATCCGCAACGGGCAGGGGAAACATATTCTGATCCGCGCGTTGGGCGACCGGCTTCCGCCACAGCTTTTGAATCGCGCCAAAATGGGATTCGCCGTTCCGCTGGGTCCCTGGCTGCGCGGGCCGCTACGGGAGATGCTGCGGGATCACGTGAACAGCCAGACGTTCTTCGACCGCGGCATTGTGTCCCCCCTGTTCGTTAAAAAGATGCTCGAAGAGCATCAGAACGGACGTAGAGATAACCGCACGTGGCTGTGGTCCTTGCTGGTATTGGAAATGTGGTTCCGGGAAAACTGTTGAAACGCTCTGGCTCCTCAAGCCACATATAGGCAGCCCTGATCCTTCACGTTCGAAGCGGAGGCAGCAAGCTTATAGAAAGGACGGATGAAATGGATACAGCAACGGTTCGACATCAAGAGATTGTGAAGAGATTCCTTGACGCCAAGGCAATCGATTTTGCGGCGGTCGGGAAAACGTTTGGCGAGCTCGCCTCCGGAGTGGCGCAAGCCGATGAACCAGGGGATTTCTATTGCGGCGTGGGACGCAATTTTTTCCACTGCTTCGATCCCCGGCCTGGAGTAGTCGCGGTGGGGCAAGTCGCGCAGGAATAGTAAGACTTCATGGCCGCTCCGGAACGATATTGGGACAGGAAAGATCTGGAGCGGCGTCTCTGCCAGACTCTCGATTTCGCCAGGCGCGCGGTGGAACGCCTGGCTGCGACAGGATATTCCGATCCACTGGAACCGGGCAGCTCCGTGCCGTCCGAAAAGCTGATTTCGGAAACGGCTTTCTTGCTGGTGGCGGCTTCCGCCCGGCATCATTGCGACGAGGTGAGGAAGCGGATCCGGGACGTCGCCGAGATCTTGATTCCGCACGCGCGAAGCGAGCGCATGCTTATGGGCGTTTGTCTGCGACCCTCGCTGGCCCTCGATTATGCGATGCCGCACGTTTGCCTTGGGCGCTTGGGATTTCCGGATTCGGGCTTCGATGCGTTGCTGCAGCAAAGCGAAGGATCGCAAGCAAGAGCTGGGCACGAACGTGTTCCGCACCGCATGATGGAGCAACAGTGGATCGCGGACAATCGCCGTTCGCGCGCGACGCGGTATTCCGCGCGGTACTCGGCGAGGCATTCGGTTTTAAACCGTCCAATGGATTTGTTGAACGGCAGCCGCGACGATATCTACGGGTTTACTCACGCTTTGATGTACGCAACGGATCTTAATCTTCGGCCTCGCAGTTTGCGTCGCAGCCGGACCGCCATCCTGGCTGAAGCGGATGTAGCGATCGCCCGCTGCCTGGACGAACAGGATTACGATCTGGGCGGCGAAGTGCTTCTGGCGTGGCCGTTGACCGGGAGATCCTGGAGCGCGGCGGCGGCATTCGGGTTCCGGATGCTCGCGAGCGACTCATTGCCCGCTAGCTCGTATCACGAAGTCTACGTCAGGGGATTGCTATACGCCGCCGCGCTGCAGCCCGGAAGATTACCGCCGAAAAATATTCCTACCGAAGGAGCGGCGCCCGGCAGCGCAAACGGGATGTTGAAGTTCGTCGACACTGGTCCGCGCGCGCCGCGATGGCGTGAGGAGTTCGACAAGCTTGAAGGTTCGGAACGCGATGCGCTCGCGGGATTTTTATTCCACGTCGCTCTGCGGCGAAAGATTCGCCGGCACCGCTATGGCGAGGTGAACGAGCTCTTGCACGCCGGGCACGAATTCGGACTAACGAATAGCCCCGCGGCAAGCCAAGCCGTGGAATTATTGCAGCGTGTTGCCACATGCACCCGTCTGGTCAAAGCCTCTTAGCGATGATGGCGTAGTCCAGCCCGCCGAAAAAACGGCTTCGGAAACCTTCCGGCAATTCCGCGATTTCGGGGAAACTCTCGACCGCGGGCGAGAGGGGATGCACTTCGATTCCGCCCATTCCCGCTTCTTCCATGTAAAACGCCAGCAGCGCCGAAGGCAGCGGGCGCGTGTGCGTCGGGTCCAGATAGAAATGGGTCGCGAAGATGGCAAGGCAATCCGGATTCGGCGTTTCCAGCGCCAGCACGCCGCCGCGGGCGAGTTTCGCCGCGCATAGCCGGATCATTTCGGGCACTCGCTCCGGTGGCAGATGCTCCACCACCTGCGAACTGAAAATTCCATCCAGGGCGCTGCCGGGCAAGTCGTTCAGGTAAGAAAATAAGTCCGCGACTGCGACCCGCAAGCCTTTGCGCCGGCAGTACGCAACCGATTGTTCGCTGAGATCGATGCCGCGGCCTTTCACCGTTTCGAGAAACTCGCCGCGTCCGCATCCAATATCCAACACCTCGCGACGGCCTTCGAAATAGGGTAGATAGAATTGCAGTTTGCTTCGGACGTAGTCCTCCGACCCGCGAAACCGGTCGGCAAAACGCTGGTAATCGAAAGCTTCTGGTAACTGATATGCAACCGCTGGGACTGCGCCGGGAATGGCGTGGGACTCCACTGGCGTGAGCGGAAGGCGCTGCCGCAGTACCCGCAGTTCATTGTGAATCAAGCGTTCATAATCGAGGCGAACTTTTTCCAAATCCGCCCAGAGCGTCTTCTGAATCTCGGTCGCTCCGCGTGCCAGTTCGCCTCGAAAACTTTCGTCCTGCGATTTCGCAATTTCGCGCGTATTCTTCTCAATCGACGTCGCGCGTCCCTGCATTTCGGCGATCCCGCGCAGGAAAAGCGTTTCGTTGTCCGCGAGCCGTCGATCCCACTCAGCCTGCCACCTCCTCACGTCCGCGCTCACGTTCGCGCCGGTCTGCTTCACTTCTTCGACGCGCGCGCCGGAATCCCGGATTTGCCCCGCCATCGCGAGAAATGTCCGGTTGGCGTCGTTCATCGATTCAAGGATCGCCTCGACACAGCCGATTACCTCGCGATTGAAGGTGATCTGATCCCGCACGAACCACCCCAGCCCGCGCGCAATCGTTTTTTTGGCCGACTGGATCAGCGCGTTCATGGGGCCGCCGCGCCGGGGATTCACGCTGCCGACCGACGCCATCTTCGCCTGAGCGGCATCGCGCGCGTGCACGATCGGCAGCAGGTCGGGAAGCGCGATTGGGTTCGCTCCGTTGAACGGGTCCGGATATTGCGCCCGCACGCGATCCTTCACCGCCCGAACGATAGCCGTCAGCTCTTCGATTTTTTGGCGGTTTTCGTCCACGTTGCGGTTACCTTCGAGTGCAGCCCGCCGCGCGGCGTAAATTCTCCCGTCACGGAGGCGGAAACGGGTTTCGCCGCGGCCACCACGTCGCGTAGGAACCGGTTCACGACGTTCTCGTAAAAAATGCCGAGATCGCGGTACGCGAGTACATACAGCTTGAGCGATTTGAGCTCCAGGCAGAGTTTGTTGGGGACGTAGCGCAGCGTGAGTATGCCAAAATCGGGCTGCCCCGTTTTGGGGCACACGGAAGTGAACTCGGGAATCGCGATCTCGATCTCGTAACCGGGAAATTGATTCGGCCAGGTTTCAATTTCGGGCAGCTTGGCGTCGACTCCGGCGGCGGCGTGCTCGTCCGTGTATCCGTTTTTCACTTCACCAATTCCTTTGCCAGGGAATCCAAGAAAAGGCCGACGTCCGTCACCACGCCCACGGCCTGACCCGTTCCGCGATCGCTCACCTTCGTCGCTACCGCCGGATTAATATCGACGCACACGATCTTCACCCAGCTCGGCAGCATGTTTCCGGTCGCGATCGAATGCAGCATCGACCCCAGGCACAGCACCAGCCCCGCTCCCTTCAAGTGCTCCGCGTAAGCGTCCTGCGCCAGATTCATGTCGGTGATGGTGTCGGGCAGCGGTCCATCGTCGCGCAAACTTCCTGCCAGCACAAAAGGCACGTGGTTCTTGACACATTCGTAC
>JALYXS010000379.1 GCA_030946965.1 Acidobacteriota bacterium | reverse complement strand
CGCCCCTTCTCCTACATATCCCGGTTACTCCGCCAATTTTTTCGATAACAGTCATTATGTGGTGAAGGGCGCTTCGCCCCGCACGTCGTCGCGTTTGGTCCGCCCATCGTTCCGGAACTGGTTCCGGAACGAGTATCCGTATACCTACACGACCTTCCGTCTGGTCGAGAATTAGACCATGATGGCCCCGGTTCTTGAAATTGTCGAAAATACTGAATTCGCGCGCGATGTGGCGGCGGGACTCGGTCGCGAAGGTCAGAAGGAATTGCCCTCGAAGTACCTTTACGACGATCTTGGCTCCGCGCTATTCGACGCAATCACGCTGCTTCCCGAATACGGCTTGACCCGCGCCGATGCCCGGCTGCTCGAGCGCCACGGCGCGGAAGTGATCCGGCATTTTACGCGAAATCCGCTCGTGGTGGAGCTTGGCAGCGGAAGCGGATCGAAAACCCATGGCATGCTCGAAAAAGCCTCGCATCGCGGGCCGGTGCAGTATTTTCCTATCGACATTTCCGGCGCGGCGCTCGAAAAGTGCCGCATGGGGTTACAGACGATTTCTAACGTAGACGTCACGCCGTTGACCGATTTCTATCTCAATGGCCTGCATGCCGCGGTGAAAGGCCGAACGGCCGGTCAGAAAATCCTGGTGCTATTTCTAGGCAGCACGATCGGCAATTTCTATCTGGAAGCCGCTGAATCTTTTCTGCGGCAAATGCGAAATGCGCTGCTGCCCGGCGATGCACTTTTACTCGGCACCGATTTGCTGAAGCCGATCGAACGAATGCTGGCCGCTTATGACGACCCGGTTGGAGTGACCGCCGCGTTTAACCGGAACGTGCTTTCGCGAATCAATCGGGAACTCGGCGGCGATTTCGTCATCCCCGGCTTCGAACACGAAGCCCGTTTCAACCCGCGGCATTCCCGAATCGAAATGCACCTGCGATGTTCCGTCCCGCAAGCCGTTTACATTGAATCGATCGATTTGCGGATCGAGATGCGTGAAGGGGAAACAATCTGGACAGAGGCGTCTCAAAAATTCCGTCCGGAAGAGGTTCGCGCGATGGCTCACCGCGCCGGTTTTGAATGCCGCTTGCAATGGATCGATGGCGAGTGGCCTTTCGCGGAGAATCTGTTGATCGCGAGCGCATGAGCGCGGTTGTAGAGTTTGCCGGCGCGGGATTAGCCATTGGGAACCGCGCCATATTGCGGGACTTCAGTTTGAAAATCGAGGCCGGCGAAACGCTTGTGCTGCTGGGCAGAAGCGGTTCGGGAAAAACGACGGCTCTCAAAATGGTCAACGGGCTTCTCGCCCCCACTAGCGGACGCGTGTTGGTGGAAGGAAAATCTACCAGCGAGTGGAATCCCGTTCAATTAAGACGCCGCATTGGTTATGTCATTCAGGAAGCCGGCCTGTTTCCGCATTTCCGCGTGGCGGCGAATGTGGGCTTGGTCCCGAAACTCGAAGGTTGGCCGCCGGAAAAGATAAACGCGCGAGTGATGGAGCTTTTAGACCAAGTGGGGCTGCCGGGACGCGATTACGCCGAGCGATTTCCGCGTGAGCTTTCGGGAGGGCAGCGGCAGCGCATCGGAGTGGCGCGCGCGCTTGCCGCCGATCCGCCGTTGCTGCTGCTCGACGAGCCGTTTGGCGCGCTCGATCCCGTTACGCGCCTCGATATACAACGGCAATTTCTGAAATTGCGCGACACTTTTCAAAAGACGGCCATCTTTGTAACGCACGATGTTCGCGAAGCTCTGATGCTCGGCACGCGCATTGCCCTGCTTCGCGAAGGGCGGCTCGAAGTGCTTGAAGATCCGCATGCATTTCTGAAAAGCCAGAATCCGGAAGCACGCGCTTTTTTGGAGTGTCTCGACTGGCATCCCCGGTGAGCGCGATCAATTCAGACATGCTAAGCGAGGTCGCCGATCTCTCGCTCGAGCATCTTATCCTCGTCGTGACTTCGGTCTTGGTCTCAGCCGCCATCGCGATGCCGGCCGCGATCGCGTTGACACGCCGTGCAGCCGCGCGGAGATGGGTGCTCGGCCTCGTGAACATTCTCCAGACCATCCCGAGCCTTGCACTTTTCGGATTCTTAATCCCGATTCCGATTATTGGCGGCATTGGGAAGCGCACCGCCATTGTGGCTCTCGTTGTATACGCCTTGCTCCCGATTTTGCGCAATACTCTGATCGGCATTACCGGCGTCGATGCCGCTGTTCGCGAGTCCGCCGTCGCGATGGGCATGACCCAATCGCAAGTGCTCTGGCAGGTGGAAATTCCGCTAGCCGCGCCGACGATTCTCGCTGGCCTGCGCGTCGCGACAGTGACGACCATCGGCACCGCGACGATTGCGGCGGCCATAGGGGGAGGCGGTCTCGGCGTGTTTATTTTCAGAGGCATCGCTTCGGTCGATACGGCGCAGATCTTGTCCGGCGCCATTCCCGCCGCGTTAATGGCGATACTGGCGGATGAGGGATTGGGATGGATCGAACGAAGATTTTCGCGGGGCTGATACTTTTCCTTTTGCTTTGCGGCTGCGCGCGTACCCGGCATCTCACGGTAGGCTCGAAGAACTTCAGTGAACAACTGATTCTCGGCGAGATTATCGCGCAGCATCTCGAAAACCGGCTTCACGAAAAAATCGCGCGCAAGCTCGATCTGGGCGGCACGCTGGTGGCGCATCAGGCTTTGGTCAACGGGGAGATCGATCTGTACCCGGAGTACACGGGCACGGCTCTCACGTCGATACTGAAAGAGCCGCCGCTGGCCGATCCCGCCGCCGCGCTGGGCAAGGTTCGGGCCGGATACCGGCATTGGAATCTCGAATGGATGAATCCGCTTGGCTTCGACAATACATTCGCCATGGTGATTCGCAACGAAGACGCGGAGGAGCGCCCCGCCACAACGTTGTCGGAAGCCGCGCAATACGCGCCGGGTTGGAGGCTTGGCGTCGGCTACGAATTCGTGCAGCGGGCCGACGGTTTAGCCGGCTTGTTGAAAACTTATGGGCTGCATGTAAAAGGCTCGGTCAAAACCATGGACCTGGGTTTGTTGTATCAAGGGCTGAAACAAAAGCAGGTGGATATGGTCGCCGGTAATGCGACCGATGGCCTGTTGTCGATACTTCCCGTGAAGGTGCTGGGGGACGACCGCCATTATTTTCCGCCGTATGAGGCTGCGTTTATCGTGCGCTCGCAGGCGTTGGCGCAGTATTCCGGGCTGCGGCAGGCGCTACGCGAGTTGGATGGAAAAATTTCGACGGACGCAATGCGGAAGATGAATTATCAATTGGATGGGAAACACCGGCCCATCGCCGAAATCGCGCGGGAGTTCTTGCGCGGACTGCCTAAATCGTCCTGACTCTCTTCTTGCCGGGCACGACAACCGGAGCCTCTGGATGCTCTTCCACCTCGCGGCTGACATCCCGCATCACATCCTGAAGCTGATCGGATTTCAGTTCCCGCTCCATGCGTCGCAACGCCACGCCCACGACGTCTCGATGCCGCAGCTTGAATCCCGGTCCTCGTTCGCTCAAATCCAACCACAGCCGGTGAAGCAAATCCACGTCTTCCGGCCAGAGCCGCGGAGGGTGGGGACCCAGGTTAAAATACTCCGACTGGTTCGGGTCCGGTAACACCACTTCGAGTGAAAGCGAAGGCCGTGGAGGGGGCAGTTCCTCCCACGCCTCCCCCACGATCTTGCCTTGCTGCGCCGGAGTGTATTTCGGGGAAAGCCCGGTCACAATTCGCGCCGACTGCAGCTTCTGAGCGGTTTGCACCATCGCGATCCACGGATTCGTTCCCGCCACCGCCAGCAACTCGACGTGTTTGCCCGCCTTCTCCGCGACAGTAACGACTTTCGTGAACAACTCCGTTTCCGCATTGGCGAAAATCTGATCCGCGTTCAAGCCGAACTCGCCAGACGCGGCCTGGGTGACGTTGTGAACGGAAAGCACGACGATATCGACTTTGCGAGTGTCGGTCTTGGCCAAGGTCGCCTGCAGATGCTCCAGGTGATTCGGATTGCGCGCCGCGACCAGAATACTGCCGGGCCGCACGTGAACGGCTCCGTCGGAGACATCGTCGTTCGACACCAGCCGGAACTTCTCCATCTCATGCTGTTCGCGAATCGCCTTCCGCTGGTTACGCTTTTCAG
>JALYXS010000378.1 GCA_030946965.1 Acidobacteriota bacterium | reverse complement strand
CCCAATCCACCACGGTGAAATAGCGGTCCGTGTAGAACGTGATTGTGTTCGCGGCCGGCCGCCACTTCTGCACCAAATCGACTCCGGCCGGGCCGCTACCCAATTCATAGATCTGAAGATGCACCGTGGCGGGGCCGTCATACCGCGCCTTCCACCATTTCCGCAAACCGGCGCGTCGAACCATATCGGGCGCCGAATCCAGGGGCGCCTCTTGCAGCGATGCGCGATGCCAGCCTCCTGAAATCGTGTCCGGAAGCGGGGGAGCTTCAGCGGCCGGTTTCGCGCAAGAGTCAAGAAACAGTAAACTGATGAAGAAAACGTAAACAGCCTGACGGCTCATGTCACTCTCAATTCTGAACGATTCCCAGCGAGATTCTTCGCAATTAATTTTTGAGCGGTTCACATCGGAAAATGTACTCGAACGCCTGAAAGCTGTCGATCGACGTGCTCGCGAGGAGGGGTTTGAGAGTCTCGATCCACAAGACGATCCGCTGATCCCGCTCGGCATGGAGATCGATGGCTCTGGACGTGTAACGAAAAATTCGCTCGGCGTCTTCAATCTAAGCTGGCAGGCGCACGAGCATCCAGAGTGGGCCGAACGCGTCGCCGCGGAAGCCGAAGAGCTCAAGCGGCAAATCGCCGAAGCGCACGGCGTGCCGCTGCGTTTTCTCATCTGGGCGGGGATGGGCGGCTCCATTGAGGACAAGTCGATGTACAAGGCTGCCGGCTTGTTGAGGGGCGGCCCGCGCGTGTATGCACTCGATTCGACGGACCCCGCGAAGCTGAAAGCGATCGTTCACGACATTCAGGAACGCTCCGGGCTTTCCATGCCGGAGATCCTTAAATCGACGCTAGTAGTGGGCATGGCGATGGGCATGACTTCATATGAGCCGGTGGTCAATCTGGAAAAACTCGCGGCGCTTTACGAGAAGAACCACGTCGATAGCCGCGCCAATTTCGTTTACATGACTATGCCCGGGTCGGTGCTCGATCGATTTGCCGGGCCGCGCGGATATCGCCGCATCCCGCTGCAACTAGACGAGGGCAACTCGACCGCGGGCCGCCATAGCGCGCCATTGACGCGCGGCAGTCTCATTCCCTTGGCGCTCGCCGGCGTGGATCTGAAGAGTTGGATCGCGGCGGCATTTCTCTCTGGGGAAGATATTCAGACTGCCTGGAAGCTGGCCGCATTTCTCCAAGCGCAGGCGCTCGAAGGGCGCGATAAATTAACCTTGCTTCTGCCGGAATCGTGGGCTGGCGCGGGTCTTTGGACCAAGCAGGATCTGGAGGAAAGCCTGGGCAAGAGCGAAGAGATCGGCATCAAAGTGGTGATTCAGGAGAAGGTGAAGGTGCGATATCTGCGGCACGCGAGCGATGCGCAACAGGATCGCGTGTTCCTGGCCGTGCAGTTGAAAGGCGAGCCGCATCCCGAAGCGGCGGGGATCACGTCCTTGCGCCACGCGCGTTATCCCATGGCAATTCTGACGTTGCCGGCGACCGCTCCGCTGTCTCGCTACATGCAAATCATCCACTACGCGGTCTTCGGACTCGGCTACCTGCGAAACATGAATTTCGTGACGCAGCCAGGCGTGGAACTCTATAAGGCGATCGCGTCGGAAGTGTTCGATGAGGCGAAGCAAGCGGGCGGGACCCAGAATACGGTGGCGTGGAAGGCGCTGCTTCAGGAGCAAAAGAAGCGAACTCCCGAGCGCTACGCAGCGGAGTTGAAGAAGCTGGCCGCATCGCGCGAAATCGAATATGGCGAGCTCACTTTTTTTGGCGATCTGCGCTACAGCGAAGAGGGGAGAAATATGCGGAAGTCGTTGGAGCGCGCGGCCGACCGTGTGTTCCGGTCACGCTTGAAAATGCCCGTCGATATCTACGAAGGGCCCGCGATGAATCACTCTTATCACGAGATGATCATCGGCCACGGCAAGTGTTTCTCGACGATTCTGATTTCGGAGAAACAGTCGCGCTTTCCCGCCGCCGGTTACGAGCCGGATTATCATATGGCGCAATTCCTGGCGACCAAGATGGCGCTGGAGAGGAAAGGGCGGCACGTGGTCGCGCTGATGATGAAAGATCTGACGGATGCGTCTCTGTTGAAGCTCGACGAATTTTTCCGGGAAGTGGCGGCCAAACTTGTCGAAGTTTAAACCGGCGCGCCCGAAGACCGCGAAAACCCCACAGGTGCGCGCCGGGCTGCCGTGTGTGGTGCTGGTAATTTTCGGGATAATCTTCATAATGGCTCTGCTGTTCCTGGTGATGAAAAATGCGTCCTGACAACCGGCGAGCCGATCAGATGCGGCCCGTCGAGATCGTGACCGGTTACTTAAAAACGGCGGAAGGATCGGCGCTCATCAGCGTGGGCAACACGCGCGTGCTGTGCACCGCTTCGGTGGAAGACGGCGTTCCGCAATTCTTGCGAGGGAGCGGCAAGGGATGGGTAACGGCGGAGTATTCCATGCTGCCGAGAGCCACGAACAAGAGAACCCCGCGCGAGGTGAATAAGGGCAAACCGTCGGGCCGCACGCACGAAATCCAGCGGTTGAT
>JALYXS010000359.1 GCA_030946965.1 Acidobacteriota bacterium | reverse complement strand
CTGGCTCTGGCCCGACGTATTGCGGAACCAGGATACCTCCGTGGCGAAAGCCAAACAGGTCATCTCCAGTTACAAAAAAGCTGTCGCACCCTTGCCGAAAGCTCACGGAGCAAATAGAAAATCGCATTCACCACAGCGCGAATATCGGTTGTGCGTGGCCGTCCACCGGGGCCGTGCTGTAGGTAAAAGCGGAACCACCAGAGCCCATGCTCCGTCGGTCAGGTCGGTATTGTAGGGTTTGTTCGGCATACCCCAAGTTTCCCGAACAGGCCGCCAACTACCCTTTTAAACACCCTCTAAGCACTCCGCGCCTGATTCGGGTTGCGGGATAGCGAGCGGTGAGACACGGTTCCCGGGAAAAGCTTCGGGCCTACTTTCTTGCGAACCTGGGCCGTGTCGTGGATTCGGACGAACTCCGCCAAATTGCCGGCACGAGCGAGTGGGCGAGACGGGTCAGGGAATTACGCGCGGAAGAGGGTTATGAAATCCTTTTTCACAACGATCGAAGCGATCTGAAAATCGGGCAATACCTCTTGCTGAACGCAAAACCGATTCCGGCCTTCGAACGCGGCATCTCGAAGGAAGTCCGAGCCTTTGTTCTGGATCGAAACGGCTTTACTTGCCAGATGTGCGGAGCCGTTGCGGGCGAGCCTCATCCCAGCGACCCTGGGCGCAAAACCCGGTTGCATATCGGGCACGCCGTCGATAAGTCGATGGGCGGGAGCGATGAGCCGGGCAATTTAAAAGCGCTGTGCTCGATATGCAACGAGGGAGCGCGGAATCTGACGCCAGACCGGCCAACCTTGCGGAAGCTGCTGATTCAGGTTCGACGGGCTACCGGGGCCGATCAATTAGAACTGCTCCAGTGGTTAATCCGAAAGTACCCGAGGCAAGCCGTGGACTCGCTGCCCGGAAAGGACGAGTGAAGCAGGCTGGATAATTTGAGCCCAGAACGCCGCAGCGGGAACATGCGCAAGATCCGGTCGAAGGACACGGACCCGGAAATGCAAGTTCGCCGCGTGGTTCATGCCATGGGGTATCGTTACCGGCTCCACGTGGCCAACCTTCCGGGCAAACCCGACCTGGTGTTTCCCCGTTTGCGCAAGATTATCGAAGTGCGGGGATGTTTCTGGCACCAGCACAAGCAATGCATCGACTCGCACATTCCAAAATCGCGGGTAGAATACTGGCGCCCCAAGCTGGCGCGAAACAAGCGCCGCGACATGGCGAACGAGAAGCTGTTGCGAGACGAAGGCTGGAAGGTCGCGATTGTTTGGGAATGCAAGCTGAAGGAGGTTGCCGCTGTTCGCAAGTCGCTGCGGCGATTCTTGACATAAGCCGGAACGCGCGAGCTATGCTTTGCGCAAAAACAGCATCACCGATGTCCAAACTACGCCTTGCGCCTGCATTACGATATGCGGGCTGACCGATAAATCCTTCTCAATCCCGAGATTAATCGCGTTTTCAACCAACGAGCGCGAGATCCGCAGATCCAGATCGCCACCCGCGAGTTCGAGCGGCGCGGCGCCCAGCAAATGCTTCCCCAACTGCTCCAGGGTGAAATATTCCGGATGAGTCGCGCCGTTAAGGATTAGTTCCGTGGCGATGCACGCCACGCCTCCCGGCGCCAACACGCGATATAGCTCCCGCACGGCTTGCGCGGCATTTTCCTTGCCGCCAAAATGTTCGATTGAAGATAAAGTGAACGCGAAGTCAAAGCTTCCGTCCGGGAATTCTAATTGCGTGCCGGGCATGGCGAGCACCGTCAAGCGATCCCTCCGGTACTCGAATGGGCGGAATGCCTCGGGCGTCGTTAACATTGCGGGCGTGCCCTCCCGCTCGGGGTTATCGTACAGGTCGGTCGCGACCATTTCCCGGACCCGGTTCGCAAAATAGTAAAGGGGCCGCTCCGAGCCGGCCCCGATAGAAAGCGCGCGCGACTCCGGCGTAACCACGCCGAGCGTTTCGAGGCCGTGTATGCAGAGCGCATACTCCCAGGACTTGCGGTGAATGTAAACACCCTCGTTGAGATCCTTCATGATCCCGGACAGCGCGCCGCCAACGCGCCAATCGGAGATATCGCAAAGCCGGTTCAGCGAGGGGCGCGCCGCTTGCCGCATCTCCGAATCGGGAAGAATCCGGATCTCCGGCCCGGGACTCGATCGAGAGCGCAACGAAGCGAGAAAATTCATCGAGAGCTTGGAAACGAGCATAGCGCGAGCGCCGGCGGTACGATTTATCCATGCGCCTCTTGCTCGTCGCCGCGACCACGGGCTACCAGACCCGCGCCTTCGCCGAAGCCGCCCGCCGCTTGGATATTGAACCAATCCTCGCGACCGACCGCTGCCATATCCTCGACGACCCCTGGGGCGACCGCGCGATTCCAGTACGCTTCGACGATCCCGAAGCAGCGGCGGAACTTCTCGCGGGGGAAACGTTCGATGGGGTGGTGGCCGTCGCCGACCGTCCGACGGAAATCGCCGCCCTCACCGCGGAACGATTAGGCATTCCGTACCATCCACCGGCGGCCGTTCGAGCGTGCCGGGATAAAAATGCCGCGCGGCAGCGGTTCCAATCGGCCGGGTTGCTTACGCCCGAATTCTCCCGGTTTCCCCTAACCGGGATTCCCGATTACAACCGCTTCCCCTGCGTGCTGAAGCCTCTCGGCCTTTCGGCCAGCCGTGGCGTGATTCGCGCCAACAACCTCGCGCAGTTCCAAACCGGCTTCACTCGAATTCGGGAGCTTCTCGCGCGCCCCGATATCGTTGCCCTGCACGAAGACTGGAATCGATATATCCAGGTCGAGAGTTTCATCGAAGGCAGCGAATTTGCGATCGAGGGGCTTGTCACGAATGGCGAACTTCAGGTGCTTGCCATCTTTGACAAACCGGATCCGCTCAACGGTCCTTACTTCGAGGAAACACTGTACATCTCTCCGTCGCGCGAGAGCCGCGAAACGCAGCGCGCGATGATCGAAACAACGCAAACCGCCGTGCGCGCATTAGGCCTGACGCATGGGCCGATTCACGCCGAAATGCGCGTGAATTCGCAAGGCGTTTGGATGCTCGAAGTGGGGGCGCGCCCGATCGGCGGCTTATGCGCGCGCACGCTGCGTTTCGATGGAGGAGTGTCACTGGAAGAGATTATCATCCGGCACGCGGTAGGCGAGGATGTGAGGGGCGCGGAGCTAATGGACGCCGCGTCGGGCGTCATGATGATCCCCATCCCGAAAGCCGGCATCTACGAAGGCGCCGAAGGCGTGGAAGAGGCGCGCGCCGTTCCCGGCATTGCGGAAGTCATTGTTACCGCGAAGCAAGGGCAAAAGATGGAACGTCTGCCCGAAGCGGCAAGCTACCTGGGATTTATTTTCGCAAAAGCGGAAACGCCGGATGAAGTCGAGCAAGCGCTGCGAACCGCTCATGCCCGCTTGCGCTTTGAAATTGCCACCAGCCTGCGATTGATGCGCTGACTACTTAGCTTGCGGCGGAACGTATCCGGCCGGCAGTGCGGCGCCCTCGCCGAAAAAATAGTCGTCCATTTGCTTGATCAGAAATTCCTGCGATTCGGCGGTTCCCAGGTTCAGGCGGTATTCGTTCATGAGCATCTTCATATGCTCAACCCACATCTTCCACGCCTCTTTCGAGACATTGTCGTAGACCTTTTGCCCGAGCGGGTGGCCCTCGAAAGGAATTTCGTCGAGGCCTTCCATGTCCTTTTGGAACTTGACGCAAAAAACCTTGCGCGCCCCAACCGGAATGGCATTCGAAATCGTGGTCATGCCACGTCCACCGCTACCGCAGCCCATACGGTCAGGATACTACTTTCGGAAACCTACTTCAGTAAGGATCAGGCCAAGCCGGCGGCTGTCGCCGGGCACGGTAAACGTTTTGTCCACGGCAATACCCACCTGCGTCCCGGTTTGCGGAGTCGTTGTTATCACGTAACTTCCGGGGCCGGGGAACGTCCGCGATTCAACCGTTTTCCCGTCAACCGAAACGGCGACCGTTCGCGCGGGAGCTTGTTCGGGGATAAAGAAGGCGACGTGAACGGGCAGCGGCTGCGCGGGAGCCTTCAGCGACACGGCCCCGCGGTCTGCCATCCAGCGCCAGCGATTCTCTTCGAGCTTCGAAATGCCATACAGGATCTGTTGCTCCGCTTCGGGCGAGTTCATCGGAAGACTGGACAGAACCGGGGCGCGATTTTCCAGGATCTCCGCGCGAACTTCGTCTATCGGACTTGCCGTGAAATCGAACGGAAGCAATCCCTTGTCGGCGGTCGAATAGCCGGACCGCGCGCGCAATCCGATTAGCCGTAAGGGGAGCGACGGCTCGATTTTCCGCTGCGCGACAAGAACGAGTGCGCGCCCGCCGTGGTTGTACCGAACGGGATAGGCCAACTCGCTTGTGACGACGACGTCGCCAGTGGGGACCCATTGATCGCGGTGCAGCGGCAACGCACCTTCCGCTTCGAGGTAGTAGCGCAATCCCCACTCGCCATTGACCCAAGTGCGATGCCGCGCTGTTTCGCCTTGAAGCGACGCCGCGAAGGCGCGATAGGCGTCCCAATGCTGATAGTTCACTATGGCGAGCCCGATTGAAAGCGCCATCTGGAGCGTGAAACCCGTCGCCAGCCATGCCGGACGGAGGCGCGAGACAAGGAGCGCGACCGCGGGTGCGATGGGCAGCAGATAGCGCGCCGCGCCGGAGTAGAAGAAAGCGAGCGCTCCGCAGAAGAAGATTGCGATCCATCCAAGGAGGAACAGCGTGTCGCGATCGCGATGTCTCCAGGCGGCTAGGGCGGCCGGAGGGAGCAGCAACGGACAGACGATCCAGCAAGCGTGAATGGACAGCATTTCGGCGTTGCGTAGTTTGAGCGCAAGGCGGTCGAAGTTGTGATGGTAGCCAAGCGCGACCGCGAAAGGAAATTGCCCGCTAGTAAAGAATTCGAAGAGCTGCCAAACGCAGATGCCGATCACTGGGGTAAACATGACAGCGATGTGGCGCACGCACTCCTGCGTGCCGCGTCCCCACTCATGGGGACGCTTGCTCCGTACCTGCG
>JALYXS010000354.1 GCA_030946965.1 Acidobacteriota bacterium | reverse complement strand
GCGCGATTGACCGAAACTCAGACGTTTTCCGGTACCACGTACGGCTTGCGGTAATCCCGCGTATATAGCGCGCTCGCTTCGTTATCGCCGATGGCACGCCCTGTTTTCAAATCGAGTTTCAGCATCCGGCCGGTGCGGTACGCAATGTTGCCCAAGTGGCAGAAGGCGGCCGAGCGCGCGCCGATTTCAATTTCAGCGTGCAGCGATTTGTAGTCGCGCGAGCGAACCGCATCGAGGAAGTTTTTCATGTGCGGGGCGGTGTCTTCGCCGGAAGCCGCGATGTCCGCCGCCTTCTCGTACTTTTCTTTGCCGCCCGCGCCCGCCCCGCGA
This sequence comes from Acidobacteriota bacterium, assembly GCA_030946965.1. Classification (GTDB taxonomy): domain Bacteria; phylum Acidobacteriota; class Terriglobia; order Bryobacterales; family Bryobacteraceae; genus JALYXS01. The sequence continues at coordinate 12,974 of JALYXS010000354.1, read as the reverse complement.
GCCGCCTCTCCGCTCACGTTCGCGGCCGCGCTCTTGTAGAGTTGCGCGCCGTGCTGGTCCACCACCATAAATCCTTTATCGCCGCAGAAAATATTCCCGACATAATTCGGCTTCAATGGCGCGAGCGCTTCGGTCGGCGTCGGCAGGTTGCGCACTTCGAAGGTCATCTCGACATCGCCGAAATTAAACGCCGTCTGGAGCGTATTGGGCGTTTCCTGATCGTCCTTCCAGACATACTTGCCCCCCGAAGCGGTCACTGTACCGGGCCAGTCCTGGCGGCCCAATCCCCATACGTCGATGTCCATTTCATGCACTCCCTGGTTGCCGATATCTCCGTTGCCGGTGTCCCAGAACCAATGCCAGTTGTAAGCAAATTTATTTTTGCTGTACGGCTTCATCCGTGCCGGTCCAAGAAACTTATCCCAATCGAGACCCGGCGGAACCGGCTCGTCCGGCGTGTGGCCGATGGAGAACCGGCGGCGGAAGCAGATGCCGCGCACCAGATACAACTGGCCGATCTCGCCATCGCGGATCATCTGGATGGCCTTCACCTTATGAGGAATGGTCCGGCTCTGCGAACCCACCTGCACCATGCGCTTATACTTCCGCGCCGCCTCCACCATCTTCTGGCCCTCATAAATGTTGTGGCTGGCGGGCTTCTCGACGTAAACGTCTTTCCCCGCCTGGCAGGCCCAGATAGTGGCGAGCGCGTGCCAGTGATTGGGCAACGGCAGCGACACGGCGTCGATATCTTTCGATTCGAAGACCTTGCGCATGTCGTCGAAATCCTTCGGCGAATATCCTTTGTCTTTTAGGATTTTGGCGGCGGCACGTTCCCGCGCGGTCTGATTGACATCGCAGATTGCGGCGATGCGGCAGTCGGAATCAAGAGTCTCATAAAATTTGATGTGATCGTTGCCGCGACCGCCGAGACCGACGATCCCGACGTTCACGCGATCGTTAGCGCCGCGAATCGGAAACTGGCTGGTGGCAATGGCCGCGGCGGCAACTTTGGTGAACTGACGGCGGGAAGTTTCGGAGCTCATGGCCATCATTCTACTCTCAGTATTGTTGACCAAGCGGTTATACAAGCGGCGGACACGTGTTAGACTGCGCGCATGAATCCCTGGCTCTGTGTTTTGTTCTCGATTGCTTCTCTCAGTCAAGCCGCTCCGGTCTTGAAGGTATTGATCGTCGATGGGCAAAATAACCATAAATGGCGGGAGACTACGCCTGTCTTGAAGAAAGAGTTGGAGGATTCGGGCCGATTTTCGGTGGATGTCGCTTCGACGCCCGCGGCAGGCGCGGATATGAGTGGGTTTCAGCCAAATTTCGCCCGCTACGACGTAATTCTTTCCAACTACAATGGCGATCCCTGGCCGGCTTCCACCAAAGCCGCCTTCGAGCAGTTTATCCGTAATGGAGGCGGGTTCGTCGCCTACCATGCCGCCAATAATTCCTTTCCGGAGTGGAAGGCATATAACGAGATGATTGGCGTCGGCGGCTGGGGCAATCGCACCGAAGCGTCAGGCTTATACGTGCGGTATAAGGATGGGCAATTGATAAAGGACACGAGCCCCGGACCGGCTGGGCACCATGGAAAACGTCTGCCGTTTCAAGTAATCGTTCGCGACTCCAGCCATCCGGTGACCAAAGGGCTGCCAGAAATTTGGATGCACGCCGCCGACGAATTGTACGACCATCTACGGGGACCCGCGGAGAATATGACCGTGCTTGCCACGGCGCACTCCGACCCGGCGAATAGCGGATCGGGTAACGACGAGCCGATGCTGCTAGCGCTCAACTATGGCAAAGGACGGGTATTCCACACGGCTCTCGGGCATGATGTGGAGGCCATGAAGTCGGTGGACTTTATCGTGACATTGCAACGCGGCACGGAGTGGGCGGCGACCGGGAAGGTTGCCGGGAACGTGCCCGCGGATTTTCCCTCGGCGAATAAAGTGACCGTGCGCGAGTAATTTTCGACCGCGAACGGTTCCAACCTGCGAGCGGGACAAAGTGTCTCACCGCGTGGGCAGTCCACATTTTGTTGTAAACGCTGGCTCATGGCTGTCGCTGGGAGTTCGCCGGCGACACTTTGTCCCATTTCATCTCCGCCGCACATTGTCCTTAGTGGTTTGAAAACACTCCAGTTAAGCGGTTATTGCGTGTGGGTGTCCGCCTGCCTTTCTAACCGTGGAAGGCTGAACCGTTTCCCTCGAAAAGAATGCGCGATTGGACCACGCAAGCAAAAATTTACTGGGCCGCCCTCATCTGCGGCGGCGCCATCGTACTCTGCAACTCGTTGTGGAACTGGCATCCGGCCCGCACGGAGCATCTCGGGCAATTCATCTTCTACCTGTTAGCCTCCATGGCGGTGTCGAACCTGAAGGTGAGGTTGCCGGGCATCATGAGCACCATGTCCGTGAACTTCCTTTTTGTCCTGGTCGGAATTACGGAGCTTACCCTTGCCGAAACGCTGATCGTTGGTGTTCTGAGCACGTTGACGCAATGTTTAATTCGCGCCCGTTTCCACACCAAGTGGGAACAATTGCTCTTCAATTCTTTCTACATGGCAGTCCCCATTTGGGCCTGCCACAAGTTAATGCACCTGCGGGCGATTCGTGGCGTGGACAAGACGGACCTGCTGCCACTGTTTCTCGCCACCGTGTGTTATTACCTGATGAACACCGGCGCGGTCGCGGGAATCATCGCTAGTACCGAGCGCAAGAACTTCCATCGCGTCTGGTTCGAAAGTTTTTTTTGGACGATTCCACAGTACCTCGTGGGCGGCGCCTTGGCGGAGTGCATCCACCTCGGCAACCGCTTTATCGGGTGGCAAGGGTCTCTGATGGCCTTGCCCGTTATCTACCTGGTGTACCGGTCTTACAGCTTGTATCTTGGGCGGCTTGAAGAGAAGACGACGCACGTTTCCGAGATGGCGGACTTGCATTTGCGAACAATCGAAGCTCTGGCTTTAGCGATCGACGCGAAGGATGAAACTACGCATGACCATCTCCGCCGGGTGCAGGTGTACGCCACCGAAATCGGGAGAGAGCTTCGTCTTTCTCCGATCGAGATTCAAGCGCTCCAGGCCGGGGCGCTGCTGCACGATATCGGAAAACTGGCCGTTCCCGAACACATCATCTCTAAGCCAGGCCGCTTGACTCCCGCCGAATTCGACAAGATGAAGATCCATCCCGTTGTTGGCGCCGAGATTCTCGAGCGGGTGAAATTTCCATATCCGGTGGTTCCGATCGTGCGCTCCCACCACGAAAAATTTGACGGCAGTGGCTATCCCGACGGCCTGAAAGGCGAAGAGATTCCCCTGGGAGCTCGCATTTTGGCGGTCGTCGATTGTCTGGATGCGCTCGCCACGGATCGCCAATATCGCCGGGCATTGCCGCTCGAAGAAGCCATGAAGGTGATTATCGACGGATCCGGCAAGAGTTTCGACCCGAGGATTGTCGAAATCCTGGTCCGCCGCTTCGTCGAACTGGAGCAGATGGCCGTTGCGAGCCACGTGGAGGGATCGAAACTTTCGACAAACACCAAGGTGGAACGAGGGCACGCGCCGGCTGTCGGCTTCGAAAATACGCACGAATTGCAATCGCAGGCGCCGGGCTCCGATTTTACGATGTCCATCGCGTCCGCCCGCCAGGAGTTTCAGATGCTGCTTGAGATTACCAACGATCTCGGTAACTCTCTCAGCGTCGATGAGACACTCTCCCTTCTCGCCGTGCGATTGAAGAAAATGGTTCCGCACGATTCGATTGCGATCTACGTTCGAAATGAAAACAGGTTACTGCCGCAGTTCGTAAGCGGGGAGAATTTTCGGCTATTCTCCGGACTGCAAATTCCGATCGGACAGGGTCTTTCGGGCTGGGTAGCCGAGAACCGGCGTCCCATTGTTAACGGCAATCCCACGGTCGAGCCCGGCTATCTGAACGATGCCGGTATCGTGACCACGTTGCGATCGGCCATCTCGGTTCCACTCGAAGGGATCGACGGGGTGGTGGGAGTACTTACCCTCTACCATGCGCGAGCCGACGCTTTCACGCAGGATCACCTTCGAATTCTGCTGGCAATCAGCTCCAAAGCCGGCCTGACGCTTGAAAACGCTCTGCGTTTTAAGCAGGTCGAGAACTCTTCCGTCACCGACGAGTTAACGGGGCTGCCGAACGCACGATCGCTCTTTCTGCACTTGGATAGCGAACTCGCCCGATGCAAACGCTTGAACATGGAACTGGCGGTGCTTGTGCTCGACCTGGACGGCTTTAAGCAGGTGAACGATTCGTTCGGGCATCTTACGGGAAATAAGGTGCTGGAGTTGACCGCGCGCGGGCTCCGCGACGTGTGCCGCGAATACGATTATGTGGCGCGCATGGGCGGGGATGAGTTCGTGGTCGTTCTACCGGCTATCGATCGGGAAATGGTCGACATGATCGTGGGCCGCCTGGAAGACGTAGCCGTGAAGGTCGGACTTCAGGTCTGCGGGAAGAAAATCATGTCGATGAGCATAGGCCAAGCGTTTTATCCCGGAGATGGCGTCGACGCCGAGAAACTTTTGGCTGAAGCCGACCGCAAAATGTATCAGGCGAAGGGTCTGCACCACAGCAGCCGGAGGTCGCTGGCGGCGCTTGAACTGTTGCCGGTGGAGACATCCGCTATTCAGTAATTTGTCGCGCCAACAAGAAATCTTCGAAGCTCGTGTCCATTGGCGCCCGATTTCCATGATCGAGATACCAAGCGTGTGTCTGTTCCAGGCCCTTTTCGAACGGAGTCATCGCAACTTTCAGGACTCGCTCCGCTTTGCCCATCGCTTCCGTGATCGGCAGCATATCGAAGTACACTCCAAAGTAGGCGGGCTTCCCCATCGGATTTCCGCCTGCCTCGATAATGCGCTTTCTCGGAATTCTTACAAGTTTAGGATCTACTCCCGCGACCTTGGCGAACAGTTTGACCAGCGCTAGTTGCGTCACCGGGCTATCGTTTCCGATGTTGAACGCCTGCCCCACCGCGCCCGGCTCGGTCAGGCTGGCCACCGCGGCCGCGACCAAATCGTCCACCAACACAAACTGCATTAGCCAGTCGCCCTCGCCAGGTATAACAATCGGCCGTCCGGCATGCATTCTGTCCCAAAAGAAAGCCTCGCGGTAAAACGGGTTTCCCGGCCCGTAGATGTAGGGGGGCCGGAACGTCACAACGGGTAAACCGCTTTCTTGGTGCCGCCGGAACAGAGCGCGCTCGCTCATCGCCTTATTACGCACGTAAGCGTCCGGATGGGAATCGGGCGCGAGCGGATCGTCTTCCTTATGGCCGAGCCCACCCCCGTAAGCCGCTACGCTCGAAATAAAAATATATCGGGAAAGGCCGGCGCCGCACGATTCTACAATTGCGTCCACCGTGGCTTCGACGTGCCTGGACGCAGTGCCGCGCTCCCAATCGTACACATTGTCGAATACCGCATCGAAGCGCCGCCCCGCAAGCGCCGTTCGCAGCGACTCCGCGTCGTTGCGGTCCGCTTGCAGGTTCTCCACTTCGGGCCCAAGATCGTGATTCGGCTTGCGGTGCAAGACCGAAACTTCGTGCCCTGCCTTCAGTAACTCCGCCAGCAATAGCCGGCCGATAAACAGTGTTCCGCCAATGACCAGCGTCTTTTGGAGGCGCATGTACCTACGACGCCGTTAACGCCTGAGCGTCCCAACGGCAGATCCGCTTCTCGAAATAGCTGACATTCGTGAGCAGCGCGGGGCCAGCGGCGCGCAATCCAAATGTCGCGTCTTCCACGGGCCGCTTCCGGCTGCGCACCGCATCGAGAAACACGCGCATGTGTTCGCGATGCGCGTCATAACCTGAAGGCGGCGTGTATCGCTGCTCCGATTCGGGCCGCATTCCATCGGCGGTCGGATGCGTCTCGGGATACTTGCGGCGATACTCGCGCAGAAATTCGTCCTGCACCTTCTTGGGGAACGTCCCGATGGTGTAACCGGGCTCGGATTCGGGCGGCGTTCTATCCAACACGAGGCTGCTCATGCTTACGGTGATGATCCCGCCGCTACCAATGAAGCGGAAGCCAAACTGCTCTTGCGGCACGCCGCTTTTGAAATTTACCCGCAGCGACAGCGTGAATTCCGGGTGCGCCCGCTGAGCGGGGTAATCGAGCATTGCCAGCATCACGTCGGGCACATCCCGGCCGTCGTTCCAATAACGCAATCCGCCGGTCGCCATCACGCGCTCCGGCCCTTGCGATCCCGTTACAACGTGCAAGCCCGAAAGCAAATGCACGAACAGATCGCCCGCCACTCCGGTACCGTAATCGCGATAATTGCGCCAGCGGAATAAGCGCACCGGATCGAACGGGCGTTTCGGAGCGCTGCCTAGGAAGCGGTCCCAATCGACGTTCGCAGGCGAGGCGTCGGGTGGAATCGAATACTCCCAGGCGCCAATCGCCGTATTGCGGTCAAGCCACGCTTCCACCATGTTCAATTTTCCGATCTCGCCGCCGCTCACCAGTTCTTTCGCCTTCTGAAACACCAGCGAAGTCACGTACTGGCTGCCCACCTGAAAAATTCGTCCGGTGCGCTCCTGCGCTTCGATCACGGGCTTGCCTTCGGCGATTTCGTGGACCATTGGCTTTTCGCAGTACACGTCCTTGCCCGCTTCCATGGCCGCAATTGAAATGGCGGAATGCCAGTGGTCGGGCGTGGCAACGATCACGCAATCGACGTCTTTGCGATTCAAGATTTCGCGGTAATCGCGGGTAGTGAAGATCTGGCCGCCGTAGAGTTCCTTCACGCGCGTTAGCCGGCCATCGTAGATATCGCTCACCGCGGCCAGTTCGACACCCGGAACGGAAAGCGCATGGCGCGTGTCGCCGGAACCCATGCCGCCGTGCCCCACGACTGCCAAGCGAATCTTATCGGTAGGAGCTATCGTCCTTGAAGGACCGGCTTGCGATAAAGCCGCGGCGCTGGTTTGAAATGCAGAGTTTTGCAGGAAGCCGCGGCGCGTGGTAGCCATGGCTTCAGTTTGCCACGATTGCATTAAGCTTGAACTTGGTCCCTAGTAAGCCGCCCTCCTCTCACGCGCATGCACCGCTCGCGTTGCTTTTAGCGTTGCTTTTAGCGGTGCTTTTAGCGGTGCCGGTGACAGTCGCGCTCCATGCTCAGGATGTGCCGGAGTGGCAGAAGCAAGTTCTGAACGGCATGCGGGCCTCTTCCGAAAACAACCTGGCGCAGGCGGAAACATTCTTTCTTCGCACCGTTCACGAACCCGAAGCTTTCGGACCCCAGGACCCGCGCCTTGGTTCGTCCCTCAACAGTCTCGGTCTGGTGTACCATTCCCGCGGGAAATACCGCGACGCGGAGCGCGTCTATCTCCGCGGAATAAAAATTTTCCTCCTGGTTTACGGCCCCAAGAGCCTCGATCTCGCCAACATCAGCATGAATCTGGGTACCGCCTATTTCGACGACGGGCTGTACGCGCGCGGCGAACCGTATTTCCGCAATGCCTGGTGGATCTTCAACCAGTCGCTTGGCCCGGATAGCGTGAAAACCGCCCACGCCATTTTCGATTTGGGCGAAACTTACCGCAATTTGAAGCGGTATGCGGCCGCCGCGTTGAACAGCTTGGCCTTGGCTTACACCGGCTTGAGCAAGTACGCGGAAGCGGAGCCGCTTTTCAAACTTGCTATCGGCATTCGCCAGAGCGCGCCGATTAGCGGAAATACGGATCTCTCGGAAAGTCTAAAGAGCTACGCCGCGATGCTGCGCCGGTCGGGCCGCGCGAGTGAAGCCGGCAGAATGGAAGCGCCGGATTTCCCGCGTCGTACAATGCAGAAGCCTTAACGGGAGGACTTATGTTCTGGCCCCTTACGCCCATCCGCTGTCTACATCGTGCAATCGACCTGTACGGCCACAAGGAGGCGGTAATCTCGGGCGATACGCGCCTCACCTATGCGCAGTTCGGCGAACGGTCCGAACGGCTTGCGGGCGGGTTGATGAACGCGGGCATTCGCGCCGGCGACCGCGTGGCGTATCTCAGTTTCAACACCAACAAGCTCCTCGAAGGATATTTTGGCGTTCCGCAAGCGCGCGCTATCGTGATGCCGCTCAATGTGCGCCTCACGCCGGCCGAGTTGATCGCCATTCTGAATCACTCCGAAGCGCGCATGCTGATGTTCGAAAAAGATTTCGCGCCGCTCGTGCGGCAAATCCGGCTCGCCTGTCCGCTCATTGAGCAATATGTTGGCCTCGATGGCGAGGAAGATGCGCATTTCACCTACGAGCAGATGCTTGCCGGGGCTTACGCGGAACGGGCGGATATCGCGACCTACGATGAGACCGCGATTGCCGAGTTGTTCTACACCAGTGGCAGCACGGGGACCCCGAAGGGGGTGACTCTCTCGCATCGGACGCTTTATCTTCACGCCATGTCCGTCGCGGGTACGTTCAACCGCGACGATAACGGCATCGAACTCCACACCATTCCGCTGTTTCACGCGAACGGCTGGGGGCGCCCGCAGGCCAGCACCATGATGGGCCTGAAACATGTGATGGTGCGCCGCTTCGAGCCGGTAATCGTTTTCCGGTTGATTCAAGAAGAGCGCGCGACCGCCATGTCCCTGGTGCCCACCATGGCGAACGCTCTGCTAAACGCGCCGGAGCTGACGAAGTTCGACCATTCCACGATGAGAGAGATTCACATGGGCGGAGCGGCTTCGTCACCCGAGCTGATCGATCGGCTTGAAAAGGCCTTTCGCTGCGACGTAATGGCGGGTTATGGTTTGACCGAGACATCTCCCGTCGCGACCTCGGCTCGCAAGAAGTGCACGGTGAGCTATCGCGATGAGAGCGACAGGCTGCGGCGTCTCGCCATGGCGGGCTGGGCTATACCGGGTATTGAAATTCGCGTGGTGGACGCGGAGATGCGCGATGTTCCGCGCAATATGGAGTCCGTCGGCGAGGTGGTTATCCTCGGCGATCACGTGATGGACGGCTACTTCAAGGAGCCCGAAGCGACCGCCGCGGTGATGAGCGGCGGCTGGTTTCATACGGGTGACATGGCCGTGTGGGATGAGGACAGTTACATCCACATCGTCGATCGCAAGAAGGACATTATCATCAGCGGCGGCGAAAACATTTCGTCGATTGAAGTTGAGAAAGCCATCTTCGCTCACCCCTCGGTGCTCGAATGCGCCGTGGTGGCGGCGCCAGACGAAAAATGGGGGGAGATTCCCGTCGCTTTTGTCGTGCTCAAGTCTGGGGAAAGCTTGAATCCGGAAGATCTCGGCGCGTTTCTGGCGGCGCGCATCGCGAAATTCAAGATGCCTCGCGGCATCGAGTTCGTGACCGGGCCTCTCCCCAAAACCGGGACCGGGAAAATTCTTAAGCGCGAGCTGCGGGAACGTTTTTGGACGGGAAAATCGGAGCGGGTACAGGGCTGATTTCCTATATCCACCCTGACTTACTAAGTCTCAAACGCGGGCAATGATATAATTTGTTATGTCTTTCTATATGTAACCCCGCTGACCCTGCGTTTGTTGTTACGCAGCCTGAACGATTTCTCCTTTTACCTAAGTAGTCCAATTCAACTCGAGGTTAGTTTCTTGAAGAAAATCCTTTCGCAAGGGCTAGTTATGTTTGCCGGAATTGTTAGCGTTCCCGCGACGGCCACGCATGCCGACCGGAATGCGCCCGGGCCGGCGGAATGGCGCGGTACTTGGGAAAAGCGGGATCCCCGTTTAGCGGCGTTGCGCAAATACTTCCACGCAGGCGATTGCCCCGCGGCGGATCTCTCGCAGGTTTTCCTTTTCGAAGCCGATACACACCACTTGGATTGGCGGTTACTGCCGGGCATAGCCATGGTGGAATCGAGCGGCGGCAAAGCTTATCGCGGCAACAACATGTTCGGTTGGGATCGCGGCGACTACAGATTCGATCGGTTGAGCGCGGGCATCCACATGGTAGCCTCTCGTCTGGCAAACTCAAATTTGTATAGGGACAAAAATCTGGATGAGATGCTTGGAACTTACAACACCCACCCCGGTTATTCGGAACGGGTCAAGTCGGTGATGCGCCGGATCACCATTTCGCCCGTCTGGCAATCTCCGTCTTGAAGGCCAAGGCTGCCAATAATATCCAAATCGCGATTCGGAGTTTCCCCTCGAGCGCCACGGCCGCGATGAGCGCAATGGCGGCGTAGCAACCCATCGCGATAGCAAATTTTCTTTGCACCTTAGTGAACGGGGATGTTATACGAAAACGTAAATCGCAGGATGATTCTGGTTCCGTGAAATTCAGCCGGGAGTGGCGATAGCGGATTTGAGGCGCTTAATGCCGCTACGGCCGCCTGATCGAGCGCGCGCACGCCCGACGATGAGCTGACGATCGCCTTGGGAATGGTCCCGCCCGGCTCAATCGAAAACGTGAGGTTCACCATCCCGCGCTGGCCCAACTTGGCGCTCTCGGGATACACCGCGAACCAGTTGCGGCGAACCGTTTGCAGCACCTGCTGGATATACGGCTTAAAATCGACGCCCATGGGATCGCTCTGCAGTTGGAAATCGACGCGCGGGCGTCCGGCGGATGCGGGTAAGTTCAGGCCCGGCGGCACGGGAGCCATCTCGGAATCGCCGCCCGATAATCCGGCTCCGGAATTGCCGCGCGCGACACTGCGCACCGCTTCCTGAATCGACGGTGCTGGAACGGCTAAACGCGGCGCCAAACCCTTGGGACCCGAGCTGGCGGGAGCTCCCGGAATTTCAAACGCCAGCTTCGGCTTGTCCGCGGGTGGCGGCTGAATTTGGGGTGTAGCTAGTTGCGCGATCTGCGTTGAAGGCTGCGGCGGGCTCTGCGCCACTTTGGGCGGCTCGGGCATCGGCGCCGGTGGAGCGGCCTTCGCCATTTGCGGCGGCGGCGCGGGAGGCGCCGGCATCCCCCGTTTCGCGGCCGGAGCGGGGGCCTGAATGCGCGGACGGTCCGGAATCATCTCCGCCGTAATCTCTTTCGTGATCTTGCCTTTTGTTGGCGCCTTCTGCGTTAATTCCGTGGGAGGATCGAAAAGCGGCGTCAGGATACGGCGGGTTCTTGCCACCGGTCGTGGCGCGTCAACCTGGCTCCCCGGGATCACCGCCAGACCGCCGATCAAGAGCGCATGGACGAGCAGCGAAATGGCAGCTGCATTGCGCGAGCGACCGGGATCGTCGTCCCGCTTCCACCGTAGGAGAAGCTGGAGATCCTCGTCTGTATGCCGTTCGACTACGGTTTCCATGCGGAAGACAGGGTCCGCGCGACTATCCCTGAGTGTTCCTCGATTTTAGCAAGAATGGCCAGAGCTACTTCGAGAGTTCGACGCGCCGTCGCGCCCTCGAGTTTCGGCTCGCGCCGCGTCACTACGCTATCGAGGAACGATTCGAACTGCAAGTTGAGCGGTTCGCCCTTTCCAACTTTCGGCTGCTCGACGGATATCTCCGCCGAACCCTCGGCATCCTTACCCACCGTAAACTGGATCAGTTCCTGCTTGGCATAGTCGAGAGAAATATACTGTTGGGGCTGGAACAGCCGTAATTTGCGAACGCGTTCCGTGGAAACACGGCTAGCAGTCAAGTTCGCCACGCAACCGTCCCGAAATTGCAATCGCACGTTGGCGATATCGATTTTGGACGAGAGGATCGTAATTCCCGCCGCATGAACTTCGTCGAGTTCACCGCGGGCAAGCGCCAGAACGATGTCCAGATCGTGAATCATCAAGTCCAGAACCACGTCGATATCGAGGCTGCGGGTGCTAAAAACGCTCATGCGGTGGATTTCGAAAAAAAGCGGCAGCGTGACGATCTCCTCAAGAGCCAGAATCGCCGGATTAAAGCGCTCCAGATGGCCCACCTGCAGAATGCGCCCGTGCCGCGTGGCCGCGCGGATCAAACGATCGGCGGAAGCAAGATCCGGCGCGATGGGCTTCTCCACCAGAACGTCGATCCCGGATTCGAGGAGGAAGCAGCCGATTTCCGCGTGAACCGTCGTGGGCGCGGACACTACCGCCGCATCTACTTTTCCAACAAGCTGGCGGTAATCCGGCAGCGCGGGAGCGCCAGATTCAGTCGCGCGGGCGGGATCGGTATCGACTACGGCGGCCAATTCGGCACGCGGCGATTGCGCTACGACGCGGACATGATTTCGCCCGAAATGCCCCGCCCCGACAACGCCGACGCGGACTTTGGCTGCCATTTTTAATTCACGTCCGTGTCGAATACGCCCGTAACCACTTCTCCGGCCCGCTTCATCTGCACAAACACCCGATACCGTCCAGGCTCGGGAAATCCGTACGGGAAAGAGACCGCCGCTGGAGCCTGCGTTACCGGCATTTCGGGCATGGAAGCCATGTCTGCTCCCGCGGGTTGTGTCATGGCGAGCGCCGCCATCGAAACGGAACCGGCCGGATGCACGTGCGCGAACACTTTCCCATCGTCCTTCACAAACTCCGCGTGCCCCGCCATTCCCATGTACGGCTCCATGCCACTCGCGGGCTTCCCGTTTGCGTCTTCCAATCGAAACTGAAACAGTTCCATTCGCTTGGCAACCAGCGGGGCCGTGCCATGCAGCCAAAGCATGCGATATCCGTCCGGCGGCACCGATACCGTCCGGCTCGTATCCGTTTCCGAAACGGGCGGCGCGGCCCCTGTGGCGTCATCTCCCGATAATGCGCGCCCGGCGATATCCGGGAATTCCGCCTCGGTGGTAGCGGTCTCAGCCAAGCCATTTTCGTGAACGATATCGGCGAACAGTTTGTATCGTCCCGCGGGCATCGACGGCAGATCGAGCGTGAAGATTCCGGGGCCGCCTTCCTCGGGATGTAAATGCCACATGCGATCCATTCCCGGCATTCGGATCGCGAACAGGTGCATCAGGTGATTATGATCGGGGATCAGATCGTCGAGCCGCCGGAACGTAAACCAGCCCGGATCTTTCAATTGC
>JALYXS010000327.1 GCA_030946965.1 Acidobacteriota bacterium | reverse complement strand
GCAATTGCGTTCCGTTTGCGGCCTGCCGCTGGGTGCGACAACGATGCTACGGCCCGCGGCGATGGCGAATTTATTGGGAGATTTGTGGGAAAGCGGCGAGCCGGATTGGACCGCAATCTGCCGCCACTCCGAGGTGAAATTGCATCTCTATGGGAAGCTCGAACCCCGGCCCGGACGGAAGATGGGGCACCTGACCGCGACGGCTTCAGCGGCGCTCGAAGCGGAAAAAATTGTGCGCGCCGCGAGGAATCTCTGTTAAGGTCTGGCTCGACGGCAGGTTGGTGCGAGTAATCTGAAATGGTGCAATATGCCTCGTAAACACTTAATCCCGGCGTTCCTCGAACAGCTTGTTCTGCCGGATGTCTAGGAGCGCTGGCTCGGGCGAAAGGCATAGCCCATCTAAAGCGGGATCCACGCGGCCCTCATTCAACGCGGCGGCCGTGATTCTTACACTGGCGAGATGCTGGATTGGAAGCTGATCAGCGCCTATGCAAACAACGAATCAAAGGCGGGGCGCCACATTTACAAATCCGGGTTTGCACTGTTGCCGACCGTTTGACCACGTGAGCGCGGGGGCGGCCAACTCCAGCTTTCCTACGGGCACGACCGCCGATGACGGACCACGCTGGCCGATCTGAGTGTGCAAATCTGGATACGTTGCGGCGGTTCATACTCTGGTTGGTCTCAGCCCTAGCCCTCTTTTTCGCCACCGAAGCACTTATCTTTAGAGGCATCTACCCAGCCGTTCTGGAGCCGGAATCCGCGGCCGGAACGCTCGATCTAGTTCTGAAAACCGAGCAGGCGCGAAAACTCGGTGCGAAAGTCGAGGTTCTCGTGATGGGCGATTCCTTAATCTCGGAGGGTTTCTCGGCCAAGATTGCCAACGAAGCCGCGAGCGAAACCGCACGTAGCGGCACTTGGCATTTCTCCTCAACCGGAATTCCCGGTTGCGCGCCGCGGGTCTGGTATTACCTCCTGCGTGAGCTGGACCCTCATGCGTCCCGCTATCAAGCGATCGTCTTGCCGCTCCACGATTACAACGACGATGGCGAGTTCGACAACGCGCCGGACCGCGTGCTGGACCTGCACTGGGCCATCGCGCTACTGCGATACTCCGATCTATTCGACTTCCCGCGTTCGTTCCCGACACTCGCTACCCAGGCCATCGCCTTCAGGGGAATTCTCTTGAAGGGTCTTGTCTATAAGAACGATGTGAAGGAGTTCCTTCGCAATCCCGCCGCCCGCCTGGAAAAAGTCTCCTTGTACAATCGCGGATTTCGTTCCTGGTGGTACGACTATGAGGGCCGCGCCGACTCCTTGCAAGGACTAAAAGCCGATTGGAATTCCCATACCTTCACCTTGCCTGAGCCCTTGTCGCCAGAGGCGCGGAATCAGATCGGTTACACTCTGTTTCACGCGCCTCAACCGGCACGCGCCAAGTCTATCCGGCTGTACCGGCAGTTATGGTTCGACAAGATGATTGAGCGCTACCGGAACGCCTCAACGCATATTTTCTTCATGAAAATGCCCGGAAGCCCCTTGCCGCATCCCGTTCCGGACCCGCGCGATCCATTGCGATACGTCGATGCCGCCGTTCGTTCCCACCCGAATGTCTCCGCGCTCGACGAGGACCTGTTTCGACAACTGCAGAGCCCCGATCTGTTTTTCGACGCGGCGCATCTGAATGCCAAGGGCAGAAGGCAATTCTCCCGCCTGCTCGCGGCGGCATTGATGCACAGTAATGCTATTCAATAGCCCGCGGTTTGCGATCTTCTACGCCGCCGTATTCACCCTGTTCTATATTGTGCCGGTAAGCTGGCGAAAGTGGCTGCTGCTGCTCGCCAGCTACTTCTTTTACATGAGCTGGAATTACCGGTTCATCTTGCTCTTGCTCGGCTTAACGGTCACCGATTACGTTGCGGGAATTCTGATTGAGCGCCAGTCCCAGCCGCGTGCCAGGCGCGCCGCCCTCATCCTGAGCGTCGCGGCGAATCTCGGCTTCCTGGGATTTTTCAAGTACTACAATTTCCTGGCTGGCATGGTCGCGCAAGCTTCCGGCAGACCGGTCGACTTTTTCTTGCTGCACATTGTGTTGCCAATCGGCATCAGCTTCCATACCTTCCAGAGCATTTCGTATGTGGTGGACGTGTACCGGCGAGAGCAGCGCGCGGTGCGCAATTTTCTCGATTACGCCTTGTTTCTGGCTTTCTTCCCGCAGTTAGTAGCGGGGCCGATCGTCCGGTCCCGGAACTTCTTTCACGATCTCCACCGTTGGAAAGCGCCTTCCTCCGTCGAAGCCCAAAGCGCCGTCTTTCAGATTGCGATCGGGCTATTCAACAAAATTGTTTTGGCTGATCAGTTCGCGCCCATCGCCGACTCTTACTTTTCGAATGTCGCCGCGCACCCCGGCTTGCTTGACGCGTGGAGCGGCACGTTCGCTTTCGCGATGCAGATCTATTTCGATTTCGCCGGCTACACCAGTATCGCGATCGGATGCGCGCTGTTGCTGGGGTTCCGCTTTCCGGTAAATTTCAGGCGGCCCTACCTGGCTTCCAGCGTCACCGAGTTCTGGCGCCGCTGGCATATTTCTTTGTCGCAATGGCTTCGCGATTATCTATATGTCCCGATGGGCGGTAACCGCCGCGGAGCCTTTCGGACATATCGGAATCTAGCCGTTACGATGCTGCTTGGCGGCTTGTGGCACGGGGCAAGTTGGAATTTCTTGATTTGGGGCGGATATCATGGCGGGCTACTCGCCGCGGAGAGGGCGTTGAAAGGACCCATGAAGCTCCCCCGATTGCCGGTACCGCTCTCGACGGCGTTCACATTTGCGCTGGTTCTGATTGGCTGGGTGTTCTTTCGCGCGAAGACTTTGCATGACAGCGGCCTCGTGCTGCGCGCCCTGATTTCGAGCACGCGCGGAACCTGGCAAATTCCGGCGCCGCTCATGTGGATGGTATTCGGAACCTTCGTGCTGGCGTGCATGGAAGAGCGCTGGGACTTCTTTGAGCGGCTATGGAGCGCGCCCGCTTGGGTGCGAACGGCGGCGCTGGTGGTTCTGATGTTGTCGATCGAGCTTTTCGGCGTCACCGAAGCCGCCGTGCCGTTCGTTTATTTTCAGTTTTGACGGAGGGGACCCGCCAGCAGTTCAGGAAAGTTAACCAACAACACATCAGCCTACCTCAATGCGCGTAAACCTGCACGGTGTTGGAAAAGTCCGTGGTAAGCGCTGCCGCGCTAAGTGTGATTTGCGGATCTTTCTGGCTGGGCGGCAATTGGATATTTATCTGGTTGACGCCATCGATCAATCCGGGCGCGGCGCCGGCATACAGGATTGGCAGGAAACTAAAGCCCGAAATAGCCCTGAGGTTTAGTAACCCAGGCGGGATCGGATCCGGACCCGGCGAAAGGGCGCCATCGACCTGCCCAAAGTGGGACGGCAGCCCCGTCGCGAAGAGCGAAATCACCGACCCTGGCGCGGCGGGATTGGACGCGCTGTTTACGGAACCATCCTGATTGAGGGCCGCCGCGAAAATCGAATTCGCCTGGTGGAAGATTCCCAGAGAGGATACCCTGCCGATCTGCATCGCTGCAATCGACACCGGTGTCAGGACCTCGACGGTCAATGGATAGCCAAAATCGAACGGTACCTGAACATTGATTTGATTGGGTCCAGCATAGAACAATGGCGCTGCCTTCGATCCGAACAAAACACGCAGCCCGCCCAACTCCGTTGGGAACAGACCATCGGCGCCGGGCGTCGCCGCGATGCCATCCGCGGGTCCAAGCCCCACGCCGAAAATCGTCACCAGCTCGCCAGGACTTACCCCCGCGAGCAGTTCGAGCGACGCCGCATTCGCAATTGCCAGCACGCCGGGATCCGAGAGCCCGTTGACCGGACTCAATCGAAGCAAAGTGCCCCGCGACGCAAGCAGGAGAAGATTGCCGTTCGAGTCGAATGCGGGTGGTTGTGTCACGGTCCCGGTAGGAAGCCTGTAAAGTTGCGTGAGCGCGGTAGCAGTGGCGTCCAGTTCGAGGACGAAATCGTTCCCGAGCGGCGCCACATTCGGAAGCGTGGGGAAGCCGGAAGATGTTGTCGTACCCGCGATCCAAATATTCCCCGCGGCATCGAGCGTCAAGCCGCCGGTCAGTGCGCCCCTAACCCCGCCGAGGTACGTTCCATAAATGAGCGAGCTCCCATCGGCGCTCAGTTTGGCCGCGAACCGATCGGGATAGGAACTGAAATCGGGCGCCGGCGCGGTTGGCTGGATTACGCCTGGCGTCGTGGGAAAAACGCCGTCAAGGCTTCCGGTTGCGTAAACATCGCCCAACTGGTCTACCGCAATCGCCGCAACCGAACCGCCAATCCGCCCAATGGGGTTGTCTTGCGCGCTGCCAAGATAAGTGGCCCATATCAAGCTTGTTCCGTTGGCGGAAATGCGCGCGACGAACCCGTCGAAATTCGTGTCGCGGCATTGGCAAGACTTCTGAAAGGCGCGCGCGGTCACGGGAAAATTGGTCGCATTCGTGCCGCCCGCGATAGTTACAACTCCGCCTGCATTGACGGCTATGGCATGTCCAATAGTTTGAACTCCTTTGCCAAGGCAGTGGCTGCCACCCACGCAGTCGAACTTGTCCGCGCCAATTAAAGTGCTATAAAGCAAATGCGCGCCATCGCCGGAAATTTTCGCCACGAATGTATAGGTGCTCCCCCCAAAGCTATCGCGCCGGGGTTTGCCTGTTCCGAGCACAGCCGACGTCTGTGGGAAATCCGCTTGCGTCGTGATGCCCATGATATAAGCATTGCCTGCAGGATCGAGCGCAATGTTCGTCGCGCGGGAAGGGGCGTTTGGAGAGGGGTTTGACTCTCGGCCGCCAAGAAACGAAGAGAAGAGCATTTTGGAACCTGTAGGATCCAGTTTCACGACGAAACCCATTGCCCCGTAAGGCGCCTTCTGCGATATCAGTGGACTTACGAGCGGAAAATCATCGGAGTCCGTTGTTCCCACGACCCAGATGTTGCCTTGCCGGTCTATGGCGGCATCCTCTGGAACATCGTTTCCATGGCCGAACAGCCCCGATGCGGGTAAATCTGTGGAATCACCCGATGCACTCACGGTCGTCAGACTTGTTGCGACTCGTTTATTCGCTGAGGTTACCGCACCCGGCGGGTAGTAGTCACTGCGGCTACCGAGGATCAGGACGGCTCCGCCCGCAAGCGGTACGGCGCGTTGCGCGGCGCCCTGGAACGAAACCGCGAACTGAAGGACCGGGGCAGCGCAGAACGCAAGACCGGGGATCAGGAGGAACAAGAGGCGGCGGAATCGCATGGGTTTGTAGAGCGTGGCTCCAGTCCTCTTATGGTAAACCGGCATGGCCTCCACTGGCAGATTCCGGCGCGCGCCCGCCAGCACCTCTACTTTGCCTTCGCATCGCCTGATTTGCGCCTTTACATTTGCGAATCGCGGGGTATAGACTTGCAGTGCTCGGATTTACAAACCTCATCAAGGAGTAATAAATGTCGATTGGAAGTACCCGATTCGAGAAACGCCTCTTCACCGGATTGGTGTGTCTCGCGACTCTCGCCGCTACACCCGGAAGCGCGCAGACTACCGCCCCTTCCGCGAAATTGCAATTTCTGCAGACAATCCCGATTCCCGGCTGGGACACGAATGCGGCCGGATTCGATCTATTCGCCTTTAATCCGGAAACGCGCATCCTGTATGTCGCCGACCGGACGAACCATGGCATCGATGCCATCGACACCCGCACCAATTCTTTCGTCGGCAGCTTGACCGTCCCGAACAACGCGAGTCCCAACGGAGTGCTTGTCGTTCCCGAATTGCAGCAGATGGTCGTAACCGACGGAGGCAAAAACGTTCTTGTTTACGATCTGCGCCTGCCCGGAATGGGCCCAGACATCTATGCGGTTCCCGGTATCACCGGAGGCACCGACGCGCTCGATTACGATCCGCTCAACCGGCGCGTATACGTCATTAATGGCAATGCGCCTTACATGATGACCGGAATCGACCTGATCACGAAAACCGTCGCCAGCCAGTTGGCATTGCCGGGTAGCCCCGAACTCATGCGCTTCAACCCCGTCGATGGGCTTATTTACCAGGTCATCACGGATGGCGACAACAAGAATGCCGGCGCCGGCGTGGCGGTTTTCGATCCGGTCTCAAACACGTTGAAGCCCACTTTTCTAACTCCCGATTGCGTGCCCCACGGCATCGATATCGACCCGGTGAGCAATACGGCGATTCTGGGGTGCGGCGGTGCTCAAGCGCAAGTTCTGATGGATCTGAAGACTGGCGCCGTACTGAAGAGCTTCCCCGACGTAACAGGAACGGATCTCCTGCTTTATAATCCGAACAATCGCCGCTTCTACACGGCCTCCAGCAGCAACAAGAGCACGACAACCGGTTGTCCGGCGGACGGTCCGACGAACCCGAATTACCCGGTTTTGGGCGTGTTCGACGCTCTTAGCAGTTCGACCGGCCGCCTCGTTGGCATAGCCTGCTCGGGGCGCGGAGCGCACGGTCTCGGCATCGATCCAATTCAGAACCTGATCTACGTGGGCGCGACTCAATATCCCGCGGACCCAGCGGATAGAAGTACCGGTTCAACCGGCGTCCTGGTGTATTACGATCCAGCGCCCGCGGCTCAAAATCTTACGACCAACACGCGCGCGATGCTGACCGGTCTCGGCGGGAATGGCGCGGGTGGCATGGTCAACATTCGTACCATCGGCAGAACGCTTCGTCTAGACGCGAACCTTCAATCGGTCTCGGGGCAGACGGCTCTTATCAACGTCACCACCACTGTGGGCAATGAAGTGATCCCTTGCAGCATCGACTATAAGTCCGGTAACGCGGTTTGCAACGGGACACTGGTGGGCGATCCAATGATCAATGGAGTGGCTCTGTTGGCGATCGACGGCGCACCGGCGGCGCAGGGCAAGATTTCCGCTATGCCCGGTCCGGTGCCTCCGGTGCCCGCAAGATAGACGGCAACCGGCGGGATGATCGTAAGGGGTGGGCAGTCACCGCTGCCCATCGG
>JALYXS010000322.1 GCA_030946965.1 Acidobacteriota bacterium | reverse complement strand
GAGAAGCCCCGTGCAAAATGGTTAATTCCGACGATCCTGACCGGAGCGGCCGCGACTATCGCTCTGCTTGGATGGCAGTCTGGAATCATCTCTTCCCCGCCCGCGAATCCGGCCGAGCATGCCGCTCAAAGCAACCCGAAACCGGTTCCATCTGGCGTCACGGGAACTCCGGCCATACAGTCTATCGCCGCTCCAGCCAATGAGGCCTCCCAGATTGACGCGGCCAGGGCATTCCTGCAGCGTCGCGAGTACGCCAAGGCCGAGGAGGTTTACCGGTCGATCTTGAAAACCGACCCGCAAAACCGTGAGGTAGTTTTGGCTTTGGCGGATGTTCTCTATCGCCAAAACAAGTTCGAGGAAAGCGCCGGTGTCCTGAAGGCTCTCTCCACCCAACCGCGCCCGTAAACTTCACTCAGAACATTTTCAATTCTTCTACCACTGCGGCCAAGCCCTTGGTGCGG
This sequence comes from Acidobacteriota bacterium, assembly GCA_030946965.1. Lineage (GTDB taxonomy): Bacteria > Acidobacteriota > Terriglobia > Bryobacterales > Bryobacteraceae > JALYXS01. Next base: position 2,447 of record JALYXS010000322.1, on the reverse strand, counting down.
TACAACTCGCTGAGCTTTTGCTCTTCGGGAGACGGCGCCATCACCCGCATGAGCCGGGAGTTTTCGAGCGCTTCCCGGCGCGGCACCCACACCGACCCGTCGGCATACTCCACTTGGCTGACGAACCCCGTCATTCCCTGAATTTGCACGTGCTGTCCCGCATTGGGCTGTCCCGCGCCGCGCGAAAAACGCAAAGCTGTATCCTGCACCAACCGGCCGCTCTGGCCCGGCGGAAGATACAATTCGCCGTCCGAAGCCGGCACCGAACCGGCCAGGAATTCGCGGCCTTGACGATCCTTCACCAGCCAGCCGATCTCCACATACCGCACCGGCTTCGACGATTGATTCACGATCTGAATGCGCGGCGAACGCACTTCATTCCCGCTGATCTCGGCCCAACCGCTGGTGGCCGATACCGGGGAATCCGGCATATGCAGGAAAGCGAATTGCGCCATTCTTTCGGGCGAACTCGCCGCCGCGGAGGTCGACCGCCCAGCGCGGGAAACGGTTACATCCAGACGGGGACGCTCGGCCTGCCGCGCCAAACTGTCGAGCATTTCCTGCTGCAAGCCACTCAATCCGCGCGCCTGCAGCACCTGTTTGAAATACTTCCGGTCGCGTTGCGCTTCGGTCTCCCAAAAGGTCATCGACCGGCGGGAATTCAATCGATCGGGGCCGAAAAATCCCAAATCCTGAAACAGAACGCCGTCGAGACTGACCTCGACCAGCGGGCCGCCGCCCGATTGCAACGGACGCATCAACCGGACCTCGATCGGCATCTGAAACGCCTCGCCCGGCGCAACATCGAGACTAGGTACCGCGACCGATCCTTTACCGAACGGCGTCATCTCCTGCGCGAGGAGCAGAAGCGTGACGCCGCGGATGCGCCGGCCGCTCCCGTTCCGCAGCGATAGCGTCATATGAAGATCGAGCACCATCGCGCTGCCACGCGCCGTAGCGCGCGAATCGCCGAGATTCAGCGATAGCAGCGAAACCGGCGAGTTGCCGGGAATATTGATCTTGACCGAGCTATTCGGATCGAGCGGCGTATCCTGCGCGGAGAGCAGGCCTGAAAGCAAGCCTGAGACCAACACGGCAAGCCCCGCAATCCTCTTACTGAACATAAACATTGTTGATGGTCACCAAACCGGTTCGCGAATCCACGTAACGGGCCCGCATCTCGCCTTGCGCGCTCACTGTTCGGATCACGTTATTGCCGCGGCTATTCAAAATGCTCAAAACCTGACCGCCTTCCCGAACCTGAATCCCGCCGCCAGTCGATTCAAGCACGATGTCGTCCCGGGTCTGCGGCGCGGCCTCGCGTAGCCAGAAATTCGCGCTCACCAAAATGGCGAGACTCGCGAAGGCAATGCCAATTCCCACCCGCGCTCCCAACAACCGGACGGGCGCCTTCTTCACCCCGACGCATTCGCCCGCCTCCAAACCCAAGCGGATGTTGGCCTTCATCTCCGCCGCCATCCGGTCCCACGGCAAAGCGATGAACTCCGCGCGATCCGCAATCGCCGACCGGGCCGCGGAAATTTCAACCGCCCCGGCCTGGCATTCGCCGCAACCGGCAATGTGGCGCTCGGCGCGTTTTTGGAAAAACCAAGCCAAATCCCCGCCCGCATACAGCGCCAAGTCCGCTTCGGACAGATGTTTCATGATTACCGTTTCCTTTTCGCCAGATAACGGCGAAACTTGATGCGCGCATTCGCGATATGCGAGCGCACCGTTGCCTTCGAGCAGTCCAGCCGCCGCGCTACTTCCTCCGCCGGAAGCCCTTCGATGTCGCGCAACACCAAAGCGGTTCGCTCGCGAGAGGTTAAAGTCCGCAAACCGTCTTCAAGATAGTCCCGATGCTCGTGGCGCAGCAGAATATCTTCCGGGCTTTCCGCGGGACTTTCGGGAGCCTCGTCCATTTCGCACATCGTCACGCGGCCGTGCCTGCGCAAAAAATCAAGAGCCGTGTTCGTCGCAATCCGGGAAAGCCAGTGCGCCGCTTTCTGCTCGTCTTTGAGCTGTTCCTGACGTTGCAGCGCCTTGATAAAGGCCTCCTGCGTCAGGTCCTGCGCATCGGCGACGTTGCCGACTATCCGGTAAATCTGCAAAAAAACCCGGCGTAAGTTATCGGAAACAAAGCGATTTTGTTGCTCTCGCAGGGAAAGACCCGGCTCAACGGCATCGCTCATAATCGTGCTCAGCGAAGTTTCCATGTCCCCCCTAACCAACATGACGATGGGATTGAGGAAACGTGGAGGCGTAAACTGAATTATATACGCCTGATCATACGCCTGCTTATATGAGACCCGTGGCCATCGTGGGAGCCGGAAAAACGCGATTCGGAGCGTTTTCGGATCGGGATTTGCGGTCGCTCGCCGTCGAAGCCGGGGAAAAGGCGTTTCGCAACGGGCATGTCAGCCCCTCCCAGGTGGAAGCGTTCTATT
>JALYXS010000306.1 GCA_030946965.1 Acidobacteriota bacterium | reverse complement strand
CCCCATCACCCGAGAACCCCGATTTGCCCGTTCCGGCAATGTTGACGATCTGTTTGGCGGGAGCGGCCCAAAGCAGGGCTGCCGAGAGTAATACAACAACGTTCCGATTCATGCGTGGACTATCCTACCGCGTCTTCCACTTCGTCCACGGAAATGTCTTCCAAACTCGATTTCGCCACCACTGTTACCTGCGCTCCGCGTGGCGCCCAAATGGCCGGGTCGGTCGGTCCGAAGAGCGCGATGACCGGGGTTTCCGCCGCCGCCGCGAGATGGCCGATTCCCGAATCGTTGCCGATGAAAATACGGGCTCCGGCCAACCAACAGCCAAGTTCGTAGAGATCGGGGATGCGGACCGCGTCCGGGAAATCGTCTTCGGGTCCGCAACACCAGCGCACGGGCATTCGCTTTTCGAGCCGCCTCGCGAGCTGCTCGAATCGGGGCAGTGGCCAACGCTTCCGGGCGCTCGCGGCGAATGGATGAATCACCGCAAAGCCGGTTTCCCCAGCGGTGCATCGGATTCGGGGCACGGCGCCTGGTTCCAGGCCCAATTGTTTCAAGTAGAAATCGACGGCATGCATCCGCGCATCGGCAGTCGGTAGCGCCGTATGAAATTCGAACGGTAGATGCCGCGCTTGCACCAATTCGCGAAACTCGGGACGGTTTGCTCCATACCAGGACACGATCGAATCGAATTTGCGCAATTTCTCGATCACGTCGTCCGCTCCGGTGATGCCCAGCCGGTCGAGCCCCGTCGAAGCAATCGACCGCGCGGTATCGGCAAACCGCCCCAGCGGCACGTTCGGCGAGCCGGTCCACAGTTCGGTGTAGCCGGAGCGCAAAGATTCCATGGCTGGAAGGGAAACGATAAAATCGCCGATTGCCCCTGGACGAACGATCAAGCGCCGCAACATGAATCCATTCTTGGCTAAGCCTGCGTGTAACTGATGTTGCAACCCAGTAATTCCGTTTTGCGTAGTAGACTTATGAGCAACGAGGTACAAGAATGAACGATTCTGTTTTGAATCATCCCGTGCATCCAGTTGGCGGCCCCGGCAATGCCAATATGAAAACCGCGCTGGTGGGCGGCGCTCTGGCGGCGTTGCTCGTATCGACCGTCTACTTGTTCGTTCAAGTGCATGACGTACGGGCCGAAGCGGCGAAAGCGCGGGACTCCATGCAAGCCGAAATCGAGAATCTGAAAGAAAATTCGACTGTCGCGAGCGCCACCGAACGCACGCACGTCAACTCCCTGAAGGATGAGTTGGAAAACGCCCGCCGCCAGGCTAATCTCGCCGCCAGCCAGGCGAAACGCGAAGCCCTGACGCACGCCGAACAGCTTGCCAGCAGGCTCCAGCAGGAACAACAACAGCAGCAGAAACAGGTGTCGAGCCAGTTTTCGGAAGTCAAGGAAGCCGCCACCTCCACCAGCGCGAAACTGGCCGATGTCAGCGGCGACGTGACCAATGTTAAGACTCAGGTTGCCTCGACCAAGTCCGAATTGGACCGCACCGTTTCGGATCTGAAAAAGGTTTCGGGAGACCTTGGCATTACTAGCGGATATGTCGCGACCAATGGCAAGGAACTCGCGGCTCTCAAGCGGCTCGGCGAGCGTAATTACACGGAATTTCATATTACGAAAAGCAAACAACCGCAACGGGTCGGCGATATCTCGATTCAGTTGAAAAAGGCCGATCCCAAAAGGAACCGGTTCACTTTGGATGTGCTTGCGGATGACAAGAAAACCGAAAAGAAGGACCGAACGGTGAATGAACCGGTGCAGTTTTACGTGGCCAAAGCGCGGCAGCCATATGAACTGGTCGTCAACGAGGTCAAGAAAGATCAGATCGTCGGTTATCTATCGGCGCCAAAAGATCACATCGCGCGCAATTAGCGCGTTTCACATTAGTAATCCCGTTTCGAAAAAATTAAGACGCTGGCGCTTAACAGCACGATGCCAAATAGCGCCGTGCTCCAGACGGGCATCCAGCTATCCACCGGAGTACCGAGTATCAGCTTCCGCCCCATGGCTCCAACGTCCACGATTTTCGGGAAAGCGTAATAGAAGAATCGCACCACATTGCGCTGCCACTCGGAACTTAATAGGCGCTCGAGAGTATTTTTCTGCGCGAGGATAACGCTTAGGATCATTAACGCGAACGTCACGATAGTGGCCACCGCGGCGCTCTCCCACAAGACCCCGATCAGTACGACCACGGTCAGCAACACGGAGAAGATAAACACAGTCAGCAGCCCGGAAATCAGGAAGGCGGACATCCAGATTCCAGTCTTAACTCCTAGAATGATCCACACCGTCAAAATTAAATAGAAAATATTGAACGCGACAACCAGCAGATTTCCGAGATAGCGCCCGAGCAGAATGTGATAGCGGGTGACGGGTTTCGAAAGCAAAAGCTCAATGCGGCCCGGCTCGAAAATCGAGGGAATCAGGCCCGCCGACGCGAGCACCGCGAGCAGCATGCCGGCCGTATAGAGGAACGCCGCCAGACCGCCGTGAACCTGCCGCATCAACTCGTTCACGCTGGCATGATGTTCCCTGCCAAACAGCGAGTAAGTGGCAAGCGCGCCCTCGACCACGTCGATCTTCATGATGAATAGGAAAAACAGAACGATCATGGTCGAAGAGCCGAAGAAACCCCAGAAAATCTTGCGCGCCAGGGCTTCGCGGAACGTGTCGCGAACTAGCGCGGCAGTTGCGATCAAGGTTCTATTGGGCATTGACGGTTCTCACGAACACTTCTTCGAGGGTGCTGTTTACGCGGCCCATCGTCTCGATCTCGCAGCGCTCGGCGCGCAGCAAATCGACAGCTTGATTCGCTTGCTCGCGGCTGCCGAACAGAAATTCCAGGCTGCCATTCTGTTGGGCCACGCTCTTGGCTTGGGCGCGCAGCTCAGTTTGCAGACGCTCGGGCACGTTTTCGGCCTGAAGCCGGTAGCCGCTCCCCGTCGTCAGTTCTTTCACGTTGCCTTCGAGCGCCACTTTGCCTTTGTGGATGATGGCGACGTCCCGGCAGAACAGTTCAACCTCGGCCAGGAGATGCTAATTTAAAAAAATCGTGACACCTCGATCTTCGAGTTCCTGAAGAATGTTGCGGATCTGGAGACGGCCGATCGGGTCGACGCCATCGCTCGGCTCGTCGAGAATCAGCAGTTTCGGCTGGTGCATTAGAGCTTGCGCCAGCCCCACGCGCTGCAGCATCCCTTTCGAATATTTTCCAAGCCGCACATCTCCCCAGTCCTTCAGGCCGACGCGGTCGAGCAATTCGGGGATACGCTTCTTGCGCGCGGCCGCGTCCATTCCAGAAAGCGCTCCGTAAAAATCGAGCATGCCCTTTCCCGTCATGTAAGTTGGGAAGCGATGATTTTCGGGAAGATAACCGATGGGAAGGCGGGCTTCCGGCACGCGCGAATCCAGGCCAAAGACTTTCGCGCTTCCGGCAGTAGGATGCGTGCACGCAAGCAGCATCTTGACGCAGGTCGTTTTCCCGGCGCCATTCGGTCCTAGAAGGCCGAAGGCGGAACCCGGCTCGACGTGTAACGAGATGCCATCAACGGCGCGCACTTCACGCTTGCTCCAGCGATTGCGGAAGATTTTGATGAGACCTTCCATCTCGATCGCGTAACTCATGGGCGGCTATTCTGAATAACGCGCATTGGCGAGCGGAAGTTCACTTCCGGGGTAGGAATCAACTTATTATGATCCCATGCGGATCGATGCGCACCAGCACTTTTGGGATCTGGACCGCTTTACGTATGCATGGATGCCGCCCCGGCCCTCGCGCTTGCGCCGCAACTTCCTGCCGGAAGATCTGGAGCCCATTTTGGCCGAGCATCGCTTCGACGGAACCGTGCTGGTGCAGGCGCACACGCATCTGGATGAGACGCGCTGGTTTCTGGAACTGGCGTCGCGGCATGCCTTCATCCAGGGTGTGGTTGGCTGGGCGGATTTGACGGATAATCGCGTGGGTGAGGTTCTCGACGAATTTCAACGGCATCCGAAGTTTAAGGGCATCCGGCATCCCGTGCACGACGAAGCGGATGACCAGTGGCTGTTGCGGCCCAGCGTTCTTGCCGGACTAAGAGAGTTGGCTCGGCGCGGTCTGCCATACGACCTATTGCTGCGCCCGCAACACCTGCCGCTGGTTCCCCGGCTGGCCGAAGCGGTTCCGGATCTCCGCATGGTTATCGACCACCTGGGCAAGCCGCCCATTGCCGGGCGCCGTTTAAATGGGTGGGCGCGCGACGTGGAAGCCGTGGCTTCGATTCCGCAAGTCTTCTGCAAGATTTCGGGCATGATTACGGAAGCCGATCATGACTCGTGGTCCGCCGGCGATTTGCGGCCCTATGTGGCGCACGTGCTCGCGGTGTTTGGCCCGGACCGGCTGATGTTCGGAAGCGATTGGCCGGTTTGCCTGCTAGCCGGGAGTTGGAAGCAAGTGCTGGCGGCTTTTACGCAAGCCGCGGGAGCGTTGCCCGGCCCGGTTCGAGACAAGCTGCTGGGGGACACGGCTCAGCGTTTCTATCAGCTATAGACACACGCGCATCTACTGATGCGCACATCGTGGCCTCGTGCTTTTGACATTGAACCGATCGACTATCGCTAGCCTGACTGTGGCGGCAGGTGCCGAGGTTCTGCCCATTCGGGCCCCTTGCTGACGCGCGGGGTTCAGTAACATGAGCGAGCTACGGAACCGCGACCGTATGGAAGCGGATTCTGGCACGGGCTGCTAACATTCGCCAGCATGGAGGTAACATGGTTACGAATGCAGCTTGCCTATGACCTCGCCGCGGCCGGCAAGAGCAAAATCGACGTACGGCGGCAGCACATCTCGTAAGAATTGCAGTTGAACTAATCCGCCAAATGGACACTCCGGTAGTTATTGCGATCATTTCCACTGCCGCCGCTATCGTTGTTCCCGCCGTCAGCTTTTATCTGACCAAGAGCAAGGAACGACAAGCCGACTGGCAGCGTTACAAATTCGACCTCTACAAGGAATTGATACAGTCTTTGAGCGGGATTGTGGGAACGGACTCAACCCCGGAAGGAAACAGGCGCTTCGCATCTGCCTGCAACACGCTTCACCTTATCGGCTCAAAAGGTGTTCTCGAGGCCTTGCATCATTTTCAGGACGAAATCAGGGTATCGAATACCACCCGCGACGACGATAGACACGACGAGTTGCTAGCCCGCTTGGAGTGGGAAATAAGGGAAGATTTGCGCATTCCGAACAATCCACCCCTCACCCAGTTCAAAGCACGCCTCTGGTGTTCCGGGAGCGGCACCGCAAGTAAAGCGTAGATCGCGGATGCGCGACACGCAGCGCGCTTTCGTCTATTTCATACTGAAGCCGATCCGGCGTTCTCTTCGGACGGCAGCCGGGAAGCGGCTTCTGGAAAGCTCAATTGACGGCCTGATCTACCCACTACAATAGAGACATGCGCATCCTTTTATTTAGTGGCAAAGGAGGCGTGGGAAAAACCAGTTTAGCCGCCGCCACCGGCCTGCAGCTATCCCGCCTGGGCCATCGGACCCTGGTGATGAGCGTCGACCCGGCGCACAGCCTTGCCGATTCGTTCGACCTCGAAACCAGCCTCTTCCACGGCAAGACCGGCGATCCGTTTTCGATCGACGATAAGCTCGCGATTCACGAAGTGAACATTCAGCGGGAGATCAAACGCTATTGGAACGAAATTTCCAGCTACGTTGTCGCGGTTCTGCGCACCTCGGGCATCAACGACGTCGAAGCCGAAGAGCTTGCCATTCTGCCGGGCATGGAAGAACTCAGCGCCATGATGTACGTGAATCAATATCAGCGCGAAAAACGTTATGACGTGATTGTGCTCGATTGCGCGCCCACCGCCGAGTCGCTCCGCTTCGTCAGCATGCCAACCACGCTCGATTGGTACATGAAGCACGTGTTCCCCTTCCAGCGCGGCCTTTTGAAAGCCGTCCGCCCGCTGGCAAATCGCGTGTCTCCCGTCGAGTTGCCGAGCGATAGCTATTTTGCCAACATCCAGTCGTTATTCCAGAGGCTCGATGGCATTGGCGAGATCATGGAAAACCCTCGAATCACCAGCGTGCGGCTCGTGACCAACCCGGAGAAAATGGTGCTCCGCGAGACGCAGCGTGCTTTCGTCTACTTCACGCTGCATGGTTTGACAGTCGATGGGATCCTGGTAAATCGCGTGCTGCCCGAAGCCGTTACCGATTCGTATTTTCACGAATGGCATGCGTCGCAGACGAAGATCCTGGGTGAGATCGATCAATACTTCGCGCCGGTTCCGGTGAAGCGCGTGCCGCTGTTCGCGCACGAGGTTCTGGGGCGGGAGCGCCTGGAAGAGTTGGCGCGCGTGTTGTACCGGCCCGATGAGGATCCATCCGATGTGACGCGCACCGAAGCGCCTTACACTTTTTCGAAAAACAATTCGCATTATGAGGTGCACTTGCAGTTGCCGTTTGCGGTTAAGGGCGAGGTGGGGCTTTTCAAGAAAGGCGATGAGTTGGTGATCCAGATCGGCACGCTGCGGCGTCATATTGGATTGCCTACATCGATGGCCGGATTGTCGCCCGCGAAGGCTACGCTTGAGAATAAGCAGTTGATTATAGAAATGAAGGAGGTTTGAAATGGACGAGAATATCGACAATACGCAGGCGCGCGGCGGTTGTGTTTGCGCCGGCGCCGGACCACAAGCGACGGCAATGTTTCAAAGCATGTGGTCACAAGCCACGCGAGATCATTTTCGCAATTCCCGGGTGGAGTTTCTGAAGGGAGTGCGCAGTTTAATCGATCACCGGATTGAGCGCCTGTCGAGGAATCCGCAGCAACGGGGCACGACCGTGCCGGTGGATTGAGGCTTTAAGTCATAGAGCGCATCTCCTCATAAAACGCGGATTGCAGGCGCTCGATCTGGTCCCAGCCGTAGCGGTTTTCGACCGTGGCTCTTGCCGCTCGCTCCAGGCGGCGACGTTTATCCGGTCGGGCCATTAGTTCGACGATCTCGTCCGCGAAACATCGCGCCGAATCCGCGATGGCCAGATCTTCGCCGGGCAAAAGGTCGAGCCCGTTAATACCCGAGGTCGTGCTCACGACGGCTCTTCCCATTGCCATCGCTTCCAGAATTTTGATGTTCGTTCCCGCGGAAGCTACCAGTGGCGCGATGACGATCTGGGCGCGTTCGTAAGCCGGGCGCACATCCGCCACGAATCCCTCCAGCTCGATTCCATCCTGCTGCAAACCCGCCGCTAGTTTTGGGACGTTGTAGAACTGCAGGAAATATTCGTGCCGGCTTCCGGCGATCACATGCAGCCGCGGCTTCTCGCCTTTGATCAAGGGCCAGACTTTGTCCAGGAAGAATTCAAGCGCAAGAAGATTGGGAAGGTGCGCGAAGGATCCGATGAAAAGC
>JALYXS010000308.1 GCA_030946965.1 Acidobacteriota bacterium | reverse complement strand
CGTCTCGCGCATCAGCAGCAGAAAAACTTCCTGCGTGACCTCTTCGGCGACGTGTCCGTTCCCGCTCATGTGCAGCGCGAAACGGTAAACCGCATTGTGATGCATCCGGTAGACGGCGCTGAATGCTTCCGCGTCGCCGGCCGCCATGCGCCGAAGAAGATCGCCGTCCGTCCCCATTCAATGAGTATTCAGCCGGGAAGCCTCGAAAGTTCCCGAATGTTCTCATATCATACGAATTGCCTCGTCAAGTCGAATTTGAGCTGCAAGCCGAATGCCCCGTAACGCGCGCCCGCGCCGGCATCCTGCACACGGCGCACGGCGATATTGAGACGCCAGTCTTCATGCCGGTCGGCACTCAAGCCACGGTGAAGGGCCTCTCGCAGCGCGATCTCTACGACGACTTGGGAGCTCGCATCATTCTCGGCAACACGTATCATCTTTTCCTGCGACCCGGCCATGAGACCATCCGCAATCTGGGCGGCCTGCACGCATTTATGTCCTGGCCCGGCGCGATCCTGACCGATTCCGGCGGCTTCCAAGTCTTCAGCCTGAGCGGTCTCCGCAAGATCTCGGAAGAGGGCGTGTTGTTTCAATCGCACTTAAACGGCGATCCGCACCAGTTCACGCCCGCCTCCACGGTCGATGTCCAACTCGCGTTGGGCAGCGATATCCTCATGGCGCTCGACGAATGCCCGCCATATCCGGTGAGCCACGAATTCGCCCGCGTTTCGATGGAACGTACGGTTCGGTGGGCCGTGAAAGCGAACGAGCGCTTCCGGCATCGCGTCAGCGAAATGGCAACGCGTCACGCGCTGTTTCCTATTGTGCAAGGTTCCATGTTTCCCGATTTGCGGCGGGAGTGCGCCATGAAGCTAGCCGCTCTCGATGCCGACGGATACGCTATTGGCGGCCTTTCGGTGGGCGAACCGCGCCCGCTCAGCCTCGAAGTGGTCGAAGCGTGCGAACCGCTGCTCCCCCGCGACCGGCCCCGCTATGCCATGGGAGTCGGTATGCCCGAGGAACTGCCGGAATACGTGGCGCGGGGAGTCGACATGATGGATTGCGTGTTGCCCTCCCGCAATGCCCGCAACGGATGCCTGTTCACGTCGCAAGGCCGCGTGATTATTAAACACGCCCGGTACAAAGGGGATGCCGGGCCGCTCGATCCGAAGTGCTCCTGCTACACTTGCCGAAACTATTCGAGGGCCTATCTGCGGCACCTGTATCAAGCGGGTGAAATTCTGTATGCATCGCTTGCGACGCGCCACAATTTGGCGCGCTACCTTGACATCATGCGTGAGATCAGGCAGGCTATCTTGTTGGACCGGTTTCCCGCTTACCTGCAGGCCCTGTGATATCTTCGATCTTAATAAGGTGTTCTTGAATTTCCTTGAAACGGGTGCGTCCGGTTCGATTCTAAGTTTCGCGCCGATCCTGATCATTTTCGGAATCTTCTACTTCCTTCTGTTTATGCCCATGCAGAAACAGAAGAAGCAGCAGGCGAAGATGCTTGCCGAAATTAAGAACGGGGATGTCGTGGTGACCACTGGCGGTATCGTGGGCACCGTGACGAGTATCGATAGCGAGTTTCTGACCCTACGCGTAAAACCCGACAATCTGAAGTTGCAATTTTCCCGTAATTCCGTTTCGAGCCTCGCGGAAAGCGCGAAATCCTAGATGCCTGTTTATCCGAATCGAGTCATTTGTGGCGCGGACACTCGTGTCCGCCTTGTCCAGACCACAATCAAATACACTAATTAGACAAACCTATGCAGAGAAATTTAACTGTGAAGACGGTCGTGATCGTGGCGACCATTCTGCTTTGTATCTACGGCATCGTCGGACTGCCGTCGTCGATGGCATCGCTGAGGAACAACGTTGAGCGCAATATCAAGCTGGGTTTGGACTTAAAAGGCGGCAGCCACCTGGTGCTCCAGGTTCAGGTTCAGGATGCGATGAAATCGGTCGCGGATCACGCCATAGAAAGCTTGCGGGAAGCCTTTCGCAAGGCCAATATCAATTTTTCGGGGATGGATCGCAACGATCCTCAGACCATCAAAGACGCCGACAGCATCCAGGTCAATGTTCATGGGATTGACGCCTCGAAGTCGAGCGCTTTCCGCAACCTGATCGCCGAGAGCTACAACACCTGGATTGTCACTCCGGTGAATGCCACGGACTATCGCTTGAACATGACGCCTTCGGAACTTGTGGACGTGAAGCGGCGGACCGTCGAGCAGTCGATTGAAACGATCAGCCAGCGCGTCAATCTGCTGGGGCTGACCGAGCCCGTGGTGCAGCAGCACGGGCGCTCCGATGCGGAGTACGAAATTCTGGTTCAGTTGCCGGGCGTGGACGATCCGGCGCGCGTGAAGGACATCATCGGACAAGCGGCGCAGCTTTCGATCGTGGATGTGAAAGAAGGACCGTTTCCAACGCCGGAAGCCGCGTTGGCGCAGAAAGGCGGCGTGCTTCCCTTGAATACGCATTTGCTGCCGTATCCGCGCGGTGGCGGCCAGTCGTACCTGGTGTCGCGCACCCCGGTGATCACCGGCGAAGATATGCGCAACGCCCGCGCGTCCCAGGGCGACATGCGCAAATGGCAGACCAACTTTACTCTCTCTCCCGACGCGGGAAAGCGCTTTGAGCGTTACACCGGCGATAACATCGGCAACCGCCTTGCCGTGGTTCTCGACAATCAGATTCGCAGCGTCGCGACCATCAATAGCAAGATTGGCGATTCGGGGATGATTGAGGGCTTGGCAAGCGAAGAAGAAGCGAGCGATCTCTCGCTGGTGCTCCGTTCGGGATCTCTTCCGGCGGGCATTGTGTACGAAGAGCAACGGGTGGTGGGCGCATCTTTAGGCGCGGATTCGATTCGCGAGGGAATCATCGCGGGCGTGGCTGGCTTGGCGGCGGTGATTATTGTGATGCTGATCTATTACCGCAAGAGCGGTTTCAACGCGGTGCTCGCCTTGATCCTGAACACCGTGATCCTGATGGCCGCGCTATCGTATTTCCATGCCGTTCTGACTCTGCCGGGCATCGCTGGAATCATCTTGACCATCGGCATGGCGGTCGATAGCAATGTACTCATCTTCGAGCGAATCCGCGAGGAATTGCGCGCGGGCAAGTCGATCGTTTCGGCCGTGGATGCGGGCTTTGGAAAAGCGTGGTGGACCATCGTCGATACGCACGTTACGACGATCGTTTCGTGCCTGTTTCTGTTCTTATTCGGGACGGGTCCGGTACGCGGGTTCGCGGTTACGTTGGTTATCGGACTTTTGGCCAACGTGTTTACGGCGGTATTTGTTTCGAGAGTGATTTTCGATTACGAATTATCGGGCAAACGGCAGGTGACGGAATTGAGCATCTGAATGCGCGCATGACCGCTCGCTGACGCGCGCGGTTCGGTAACATCGGCAGGATACGGAACCGCGACCGTAAGGAAGCGGCCCCTGCCACGGGGTTAAGTATTTGTGATAGCTTTTGATTCGGTGGGATAGACGGGAACAAGTTCAACGAATCTGGTGTCTACTCGGGGTAGCGCCGGACGCAGGCAATGTTTAATGGAATTTTTCAGAAATACAAATTTCGACTTTCTGGGCAAGAAGTGGCCCTTCATCATCGCGTCACTGGTACTGACCGCGCTTGGGATTATCAGCTTGTTATTGCATGGGTGGCCGCGCTACGGAATTGATTTCAAGGGCGGAACTCTGATGACAGTTAAGTTCCTGCAGGCTCCTCCGGAAGATAAGATTCGCGCCGCGCTCGATAAGCGGCTGCCGAGCGCTCCGACGGTTCAAAACTTCGTCGGCGGAGATAATGAAATTTCGATCGGCACTGAAGGCGCCGATGAACAGACGCTGAATAAAAACCGGCAGATCGTCATCGATACGCTGCAGAGTACTTTTGGACAGCCGGCGAGCGGCAAGCTGGATCTAAACAACGCCAACCAGGACGCGCTGGTAAGCCGCCTGCGCGATCCGCTCCAAAAGAGCGGCGTTCCGCTATCGGATCCGCAGTTACAAAAAGTGGCGGCGGATATCCTCGCGTTCAAGAACAGTTCGCCGCGTTCGGGATTGATCGCCAGCCTCGACCAGCTTTCCAGCGTGCCGGGCGTTACGCCCGCGATTCTGAACACCGTCAAGCAGGAATGCTATCTCTCGCCGTTCACGCTGCGAGGCACGGAAGTGGTGGGGCCGAAGGTCGGGGCCGATTTACGGCGCCAGGCGATTTGGGCTACACTATCGGCTCTGGCGGGGATGCTGGTTTATATTTGGTTTCGCTTCGAGTGGGTCTACGGCGTGGCCGCGGTGGTCGCGGTCTTTCACGACACGATCATCACCATCGGCCTGTTCTCGATTTTCAACAAGGAAATTTCGCTCACCGTGATCGCGGCACTGTTGACGCTGGTCGGCTACTCGATGAACGATACAATCGTCATCTTCGACCGCATCCGCGAAAATTTACGGGCGAACCGCCGCGAGCCGCTGTCGGCGGTGATCAATCGCAGCGTGAATCAAACATTGAGCCGGACGATCATGACCTCCGGTCTTACGTTCTTAAGCGTGCTGGCGCTCTTTTTATTTGGCGGTCCGGTACTGCATGGATTTTCTTTTGCCCTCGTAGTAGGTATTATCGTTGGTACCTATTCGTCGGTATTCATTGCGAGCCCGATCGTATTGTGGTGGCACGATTTTATCGATAAGCGTAGACGGACGGCGCCAACCGTGGCGCCGGTGTCGAAACAGCAGCCGGTCCGCAAGGGTTCGGTGGGTGTTGTGAAACAGGTCGTGAAATAGTACAAGCAGTGAGTTAGCAGTTTGAAAATAGCGAGAGGGCGATATGTTCGAACAGACATTCGTTGAAGGCGTCGGCAAGACCAACCGGGTTTGGACGATTCTCTTGTCATTCGCCGCGCAGATACTTCTTCTGGCCGTCCTGGTGATCGTTCCGCTGATCTACTTCGACGCGCTCCCTAAAACGCAGTTGAGCAGTTTCCTGGTGGCGCCACCGCCGCCGCCCCCTCCTCCTCCGCCACCGCCCGCCCAAACTGTCAAGGTGGTTAAGATTATCCCGAAACAGTTCGACATGGGCAGGCTACAGGCGCCGAAGACAATTCCGAAAGACATCAAAATAATTAAGGAAGAGGAACTACCCCCGCCGAGCGGCATGGTTGGCGGAGTGGTGGGCGGCGTTTCCGGCGGCTCCATGGGTGGAGCTTTGGGCGGGATCATTGGCGGCCTTCCGTCGGCTGCTCCACCGCCTCCTCCGCCGCCGGTCAAAGAAAAACCGGTTACCCCTTCGAAAATTCGCGTGGGCGGTAACGTACAAGCGGCCAATATCATCAAGCAGGTTAAACCCGTTTATCCGCCGCTTGCCAAACAAGCTCGTATTCAGGGAACCGTCCGCTTTAACGCGGTTATCGATAAAGATGGCACGATCCAGAACTTAATCATGGTTAGCGGCCATCCGTTGCTGGTACAGGCCGCGCAGGAAGCGGTTAGACAGTGGGTGTACAAGCCGACCCTCCTTAACGGGGAGCCGGTGCAGGTAATCACGACGATCGACGTGAACTTCACGTTGAATCAGTAGTAACGGTTGCAGACCGATTCAATTCAACTCGCAGGAGAGAAAAATAATGCTTTCACAGATGCAGGTTTGGGCGTTCCTTCTGTTCCAAGAAGCCGGCGCCGTATCGTTTGATCCCCGGGGGCTCTGGAACAATATGGGCACCCCCGCAAAATTGGTCGTCGTCGTCCTGTTCATCATGTCGGCCTGGTCGATCGGAGTTATGATCGACCGCATGATGGCATACGGCGCGGCCAAGAAGCAGTCGCGGCAATTCGCTCCGGCGGTGGCCGGCGCGCTGCGCGAAGGCAAACTCGACGAAGCGATCAAGATCGCCGATCGATACAAAAAAAGCCACCTAGCGAAAGTCGTCGTGGCGGGCTTGCAGGAATTTCAGGCGCACCAGTCGAGCTCGGATATTTCGGGTGAAGAGATCGACGCGTCGAAGCGGGCGCTCGAACGTTCGGAAGCCATCGTTCACGCCGAGTTGAAGCGTGGCGTCAGCAGTCTGGCGACCATCGGTTCCACGGCGCCGTTCGTCGGTCTGTTTGGAACGGTTCTCGGCATCATCAATGCGTTCCGCAGCATGGCTGCCGAAAAAACGCCCGGCATCGGCGCTATCGCGGGCGGAATTTCGGAAGCGTTGGTGACCACCGCGTTCGGACTTTTCGTGGCCGTCCCCGCCGTCTGGATGTTCAACTACTTCACTGGAAAGATCGATGCGTTCGATGTCGAGATGGGCAACTCCAGTTCGGAATTAATCGACTACTTCTTGAAGCGCAGCCAGCGCGGCACGGCAGTTCGGAAGTAGCAGGCAGTTTTCCCGGCGAGTGAATTGCCGGGCGGCGCGATCCCGATTTGCGCCGCCCGGATCGATTGCCGCTGAAACGTTCGCTATAAAACTCTCGTAGGAGATTCGTTATGGAATTGAAAAAAGCGCCCCCGCCGGTATCTGAAATCAACGTGACCCCTATGGTCGACGTGATGCTTGTGGTGCTCATCATATTCATGGTGATCACGCCCATGTTGAACAAGGGCATAACCGTGGACATGACGAAGAGCCACAATCCCATTACCATGGCCGATCAGGAAAAAGAGGACGCCATCACCGTTTCCGTCACGCGCGATGGCAAGGTATATCTGAGCCCTGGCGTTGCACGGATGGAGCCGGATCAGCTCGGTCCCAAGGTCAAGGATTTATTGGCTGCAAAGACCACCAGCAAGATGGTATATATCAGAGCCGACCAGCGGGCTAAGTATCAGCGGGTCGAGGAAGTGGTCGACAATCTTCGCTCGGCGGGTGTGGACCAGTTAGGCCTGCTGACCGAACAGGCCCCCGAAAAGAGGGGCGCCAGCAAGCCCGCGGCTGGACTGTAGAAATTTCAAATCAAAAGGAGAATATTTTATGGCAATGTCAGTTGGCGGCGGGGAAGGGGTGCAAGCCAATATCAACATGACGCCCATGATTGATATTTTGCTGGTGCTGTTGATTATTTTCATGGCAATCTCACCGGTCTCGCCAAAGGGGCTCGAAGCACTCGCCCCTCAGCCGCCTCCTCCGAATGCCCCGCCCCCCCCGGATAACGACCGCACGGTGGTGATCTCAATCGATAAGGACAAGC
>JALYXS010000291.1 GCA_030946965.1 Acidobacteriota bacterium | reverse complement strand
ATCGTCGAGAGCGTTGCCAGCACGCACACGGATCTCGACAGCGCGGTGCTTTCAAAACTGCCGCTCAGCAACACCGGTTCCGGGATCAGCGACGCGATTACGCTGGCGACGCCGGGCGTCGTGGCCGATTCAAACGGCTTCTTCCACCCTCTCGGCGATCACGCGGAGACGGGTTTCTCTTTTGATAATCAGCCGGTTACCGACCAGCAAAGCAAACAGTTCTCGACGCAGATGCCGGTCAATGCCATTGCATCGATGGAGGTAATCGCCGGCGCGCCTCCGGCCGAATTCGGCGACAAGGGAAGTCTGGTGGTGAACGCCATGACTAAGTCCGCTCTTGGACAACCTAAGCCTTTTGGCAGCCTAAGCGCGAACTATGGCTCGTTCGGGACCTACGGCGAGAACTTCACGTATGGAATTGGGGGGCCCAAGTTTGGCAATTTTTTTGTCGCGAATTCGGAGCGCTCCGGCCGGTATCTGGATTCGCCCGAGTTCTCGCCATTGCACGACCGGGGCAATAACGAAACCATTTTCAACCGGTCGGATTACCAGCCGACGGGGTACGACACGCTACACCTGAATCTGTTTTTCTCGCGCGCGCATTTCGAGACGCCAAACACTTACGACCAGCAGACCGCCGGGCAGGATCAGCGGCAGCGCATTCTGTCGTACAACATCGCCCCGGGTTACGTGCATGTTTTTGGCGCGACGACGTCACTCACGCTGAATCCATTTTTCCGTCAGGATCAGGTGTTGTATTCGCCCAGCGGCCACGCGTTCTCGGATCTGCCGGCGACCGTGGGACAGAGCCGCCGTTTGAGCAACCTCGGCGTGAAGGCCGATGTTTCGTATGTCCATGGGATGCATAACGCGAAGGCCGGCGTGCAAGCCACTCACACTTTTCTGACCGAAAATTTCAACTTTGGAATTACAGACCCGGCGTTCATCGACCCAGTCCAGCAACCCGGCCTGATCCCGTTCGATCTCGCGCGGCCCGGCGGACGGCAGTTCAATTTCCACGGCCATACCGACGTCAAGCAGGAAGCTTTCTACGCGCAGGACAACATTACTCTCGGCGGTTTCTCTATACAGGCTGGCGTGCGGGCGGATATCTACCGGGGCCTGAGCGCGGCGTCGGGCATACAGCCGCGCACCGGAATTTCCTATTTGTACAAGCCAACCGCGACGGTCTTGCGGCTGTCTTATTCGCGTTTTTTTGAAACGCCCTATAACGAAAATCTAATTCTTTCGAGCGCAACTGGCATGGGCGGTCTCGCGAGCAATACATTCGGGGCTTTCGGCTCGACGGCGCTAAAGCCGGGCCGCCGTAACCAATACAACGCCGGATTTGAACAGGGCATTGGCAAGCACATTGTCGTCGATGGGGGTTATTTTTGGAAATACACGTATAATGCGTTCGATTTCGACAATCTGTTCAATTCGCCGATCGCATTTCCCATCGAATGGCGGAAATCGAAGATTGACGGGCTTTCTCTTCGCGTGAATCTCGCGGAGGTGAAGGGGTTTAGCGCATTCACGGTGTTGGGCCACACGCGCGCGCGCTTTTTCGGACCGGAAATCGGCGGCCTGATTTTCAATTCGCCACTCAACAATACCGTGTTCCGGATCGACCACGATCAGGCGCTTCAACAGACTACGCATCTTCGCTATCAGTACAAGAAAACGGGTCCATGGGCGGCATTTACCTGGCGCTACGATAGCGGCGGGGTTACCGGGCGGGTGCCGGACATTGCCACGGCGCTTAATACTCTTACTGGCGACGAGCAGGCTTCGATTCGCTTCCACTGCGGCGGCACGTACGCGTCAGTGGGGAACCCCATCAGGGCTTGCGGCGGCTCGGCAGCAGCGAATTTGCTGCGAATCCCGAAGGCAGGCACGGAGAACGACGACACGAACCCGGCCCGCATCGCACCGCGCAACCTGTTCGATATAGGGCTTGGCGACGATAATCTTTTTCATACCGAGCGCCCGCGTTTCACCCTTCAATTCACAGCGACGAACATCACCAACCGCGTCGCGCTCTATAATTTTCTATCGACGTTTAGCGGAACCCACTTCGTGACACCGCGCTCTTACAGCGTGGAGTTCGGAATGGTCTGGTAAATTGGCGGTGTAGAATAACTGGCAGTCCTTACACCGACAATGAAACGCCGTGACGTGTTGAAATCTTTCGCGGTCCTTCCGGCCGCGGCATCGGTGCGGGCGCAAGAGCCCGTAGTTCCGCCAAAGCCAACCGCGGCCGCGGTCGAAGAGACACCCAAGATCCAGGCCAGCGTAGCGGATGCAATAGCGGACACCGTCACCCATTTCTTCTCTTCGGAAGAATTCGCGGCGCTTCGACGCTTGAGCGATTTACTGATGCCCGCCATCGGCGAAACGCCAGGCGCGATGGAAGCGCGGGCCCCGGAGTTTCTCGATTTCCTTCTCAGCCAATCTCCGCCCGAAAGGCAGAAGCTGTATCGCGGCGGTCTCGAAAAGCTGAATGCGGAATCCCGGCATCGATACTCAAGAGGTTTTGCCGATCTCGATGCCACGCAGGCGGACACCGTTCTCGCCCCGCTGCATGGCGCTTGGACTTACTCTGCTCCATCCGATCCGTTTGCGCGGTTTCTCGCGGCGGCGAAAGAAGACGTCATGACCGCGACCGCAAATTCGCGCGAGTGGATCGCGGTGGCTTCGAAGCGCAGCCGCCGGGCCAATGGCGTGGCGATGTACTGGTCGTCGATCGAGCCGCTTGAATGATGAATTCACATGACTAAACATGACTAACGATGTTTTGATCATCGGTTCCGGCGCCTCAGGCGGCATGGCAGCGTATACGCTGACGAAACTTGGCATTGGCTGCACCATGCTCGACGCGGGTCCGGCCGTGGATTTCACGCGGGACCGCGCCTTCAAGGCTGTCTACGAATTGCCTTACCGCGGCTTCGGACGGCCTGGTCGCTTTCCGCACGTCACGCAGGCCAACGAGTTCACTGCCAATCTCTGGGCCGACGAGAAACAGAATCCTTATACCTGCGATCCGAACGACCCGTATTATTGGGTGCGCGTACGCCTGATCGGCGGCAAAACGCTGTTATGGGGAAGAGCGTCCTGGCGCTTTAGCGATTACGAGTTCAAGTGCAAAGAGCACGACGGTTTCGGCGAGAATTGGCCCATCGATTACAAAGATCTCGCGCCCTTTTACGATCGCGCCGAGCCGCTGTTCCGCGTCTCCGGGCGCAAAGAAGGCTTGCGGCAATTGCCCGATGGTATTTTCCTGACCGATAACTCGCCCGATAGCGAGAGCGTGAAACGGTTCCGCGCCGCCGCGCAAGCCCGCAAGATCCCGACGACCGCCCAGCGCCGCGCTACCGGTCAGTTGGCGAGTTCCGCGAACCTCTTGTTGCCGCCCGCGCTGGCGACGGGAAAGCTGACGATCGTATCGAATGCCGTCGTGCGCGAGCTCACCACGGATCCCAACACGGGCCTGGTAAATGGCGCCAACTTCGTCGACCGCCATTCAAGGCGCGAGATGCACGTGAAGGCGCGCGTCGCGATGGTCGGGGCGTCGTGCCTCGAAAGCACGCGGTTGCTGCTCAATTCCGGAATTGCGAATTCAAGCGGCGTGCTGGGGCATTATTTGTTCGATCAGATCTACGTGAAGAACGTGGTTCAGGCGGTCGTCCCGGAAGCCCGCAACGGCAAGGCCGAAGGACTGATGGGCGGCAGCGGCTACATCCCGCGATTCCGGAACCTGGACACTCGCGAGAAGAATTTTATTCGCGGCTATGCGGTCGATTTCAGCAGCGGCGGAACGCCGCATCCGCGGTACTTTCCACTGTACGGCGAGGCATTGCAAAAAGAACTTCATGCTAACTCAAACGCGGGATTCGGCATGACCGCGATGGGCGAAGTGCTGCCGCGTTATGAGAACCACGTTCGCATAGATAAAGCGATGAAGGATGCCTGGGGCGTGCCCGCGCTGCATATCCAGCAGAAATACACCTCTAACGAATTTGAGATGGCGAAGGACGCCATGAATACGCTTTCGGAGCTTTGTCGCGACGCCGGTTTCGAAGTTCTCGCCAAGCACGACCAAATGGTTCCGCCCGGCGAGAGCATCCATGAATTGGGGACGTGCCGCA
>JALYXS010000282.1 GCA_030946965.1 Acidobacteriota bacterium | reverse complement strand
AAGGAGATTCCCTGCTGGTCAACTGCCCGCTCGCATCGCTCACTAAAAGTACGGTGCAATCTTCCCCAAGCAGGCCCGAGATGCCCTGATTGTCATGCACGCCGCCGTCGGAAAGCCGCACCGTCTGCCCGGGATATAAGTCTCCCAGTTCGAATGGATCGAAAAGCAATGGAACCGCGGCGGAAGCGGCCACGGCGTGACCCAACCGCATCTCCTGGTATTGCTTGGGAGCCTGCCAATAATACATCCGCCGCAGGCGGTTATTGGCGTCGATCTCCGAGTTGATGCCGGACGGCGGTTCGCCCATCCAGCTTGCCGTGAACTGCCAGTTGTGGCCGGTGTTCAGCGTGGTGGCGTTCAGGATCAGGACCGGCGCTTTCGCCGCGCGGCGCCAGTTATCCACCTTCGGCGAGAAATCGGACCGCGCGCCTTTTGGTTTGATCAAAAGATGCGGGAGAGCCCGCGGCGCGCCGCCTTTACTATCGCTCACGCGCGCATACAATTCCTCTTCCAACATTTCTCCGAGACGCGCCGTGTGCGAGTAGCCGCGCCGAAACGCCGTGCGCCAGCTAGTCCGCCATTCCGAAAAAAGCCTGTTGCGCAGATCGCGCTGCACGCCTTGCAGGAAATTCGCTTCGATATCCTTTACGATTTGGACATAATCTTCCCGCCGGATTTCTTCGTCATTTTTCGATTCAAGCAGGTGCTGCACTTCGAGATAGTAAAAAGCGCCGATGATCGAGCCGCCCGATACACAGGAAAGCGCCTCGATGTGCCGCAAGATGTCTAGTTCGGCCAAGCGCGCCAGCACGCCGATGTGAAACAGCGACGCCCGGAATCCGCCGCCTGAAAGAGCCAACCCGGTCTTTCCCGCGCGCAGCCCCTGGATTGCGATTTCATTTTCGCCCAGCAGAATGCGCAAGGTGGAAGCTACGGGCGAGTCCGGGTCCGTTTGATCCCGTTCCCGCAGCCGCCCAATAGAAGCGAGTTGGCGGGCAAAGCTTTCAAACATCCACTCGGAATGCTGCACGCTAAGCGCTTCCCGAATCCAGTAACGCGCTTCTTCATCGTGTCCGAGGCCGAAACACGCTTCCGAGAGAGTCGCCAGAAACCACCATTGGCGCGTGTCGGCGGAAGTCTTGGGATCCTTAATCGCGGCGAGCGACACCCGGCGGATTTCTTCCCGAATCGTGCGAGCTTCGGCCAGCCGCCCGGTCGAACCTCGTTCGGCATCGGCCAGCAGATCCAAAACATACGCGGCGTTGATCCCCGTAAAGCGATTCGGCGGATTCTCCGGTTCGCCGCCGCGCTCGAGTTGATATCCGCGTTGGTAACACGCGAGCGCGTCTTCCAGATGTTGCCGCTGCCCGTCGACCGCCCATTTGTTCTTGTGTATCGACCCGGCGATTCCCAGCGTCTCGTTCCGTGTAGTGCGGTCGACCGCATCCACTTCATTCAGAATCGCGAGCGCGCGATCCAATCGCAGATCGGCCGGCAGGTCCGGATCTTTGTAAGTGCATACCGCGTGCTGCTGGCCGAACCAGATCGCATCGGGAAATTTCTTCCGCGCCAGCGCAAGATACTGCCGCGCAAACGCGAAGAACCGCATTTTCTGAAGATCTCTCACGAGCTCGCCGGCCGCGAGGCGGTCTTCCGCCACGAAGTTGTTCAGGAGCGCAGCCTCTACCTGTTCAACCTGCGGCGGACGCTGCCTTAATGAGCGCGAACTGCTGAATTCACGGTTCCCCGGCCGTGGGCGCTCCTGTTGCGGCAACCACCCCTGCGTCTGCAGAAAATCGGCAATGAGCGGGTGAATGGCGGCAGGCTCGCTCGAAAAGGGCAGGATCAAGCCGAGGTCGAAGAACCGCTGCATCAATCTCTTCTCCCGAGGCGGCGGCAGCACGGTTGCCCGGCCGCGTGCCCAGTCGAGGAACGCGCGCCGATCCTCGGCGTCCAAATGTTCCAGCGTTTCCTGAAGGCGCCGGCAAATGGATTCGCGGCTTGCCGGATCGTGTGAATCGAAAGCGGTGACATGGTGCAAATCGATGGCTTTCGATATTGCGGCGAGGGATTCCGTTGGACTGTTCACGGAGTGCGCGAGCTTTCCCCGGGCCAGTGAAAGAGCCAGCGGGCAGAAGTACAATTTTTCGGCAATTCGCCCGATTTCAGCGGATTGATCGGAGTAGCCGGGTAGACCGGCGGTTAGAAGCGATAGCGATTCCTCGAGCGTCATCGCCCCGATTTCGAAACTGCCGGCCTGGGCTTCTTTCGCGATATCGAGATCGCGCGTCGTAATGAGAAGCGTCTGCCAATTCCCTCGCGGCAGGCGCTCGAGATCGCCCGCGTGCCATAGATCGTCGGCGCCCAGCAGGATGTTGCTTCCGCTGAGCCGTTCGGTCAGCCGGTTTCGCGCCTCCTGTTCCGTGGGTACCGGAGTTGCATCGCCGGTAAGCGCGGCCAGCGCGCGATTGAACTGCTCGAGCAGGGTCGGGGGTTCAGACATCGAAAACCAAAAGATGCCGCCGGAGTACGCAGCAATGAGATCGGCATCCCGGCAGAGATGGGCCGCGACGGCGCTCTTTCCAAATCCGCCTTGTCCGCAAAGCGCGAGATTCGCGGTGGAGGAACCGTCCGGCGATTCGAGAAGAGCCCGGCGTAAAGCCGCCTCAAGGGATGGCCGTTCTACAAACGGCTCCGGCGGAGCGGGCGCAAGATTAGGACAACGCGGCGCATCGCCCCCACCCCTGAGCGCTTCCATCAATCTGTTAAGGCCTTCGCCCGCGTTTGCCGGGGTAAAAATTAACGATCATCGAGAGCCATTCTATAGCGTATCTGCTGTATTAGTAGCTTGATGGTTTTCCGGCTCATGCGCGGCACCGCGTTCGTGGTAATTTCCTTGCACGCCGAAGCGATCGTCCAATATGCGGGATCGGCCGCGTGCGCTTCATGCCATCCGGCGGAATCCTTTCATCAGCTTGCAAGCGCTCACGCCGGTGCTTTGTTCCGCGCGACCGATCATCCAGCGCTGAAAGCGCTTCCGCGGGAGCTGAAGCTCGTCCGCCCGCCAACATACCGGTTTCAATTTTCCCGATCGAGTACTGCAATGAAAGTGCGAATTCAAGACAGCACCGGAGCTATGGATCTCCCGCTCGAATGGGCCTTCGGCGCGGGCCGGCAGGCCATCACCTTCGTCACGCGCGTCAACAAGGATTGGTACGTCGAGCACTACGGCAGTTTCTACCCTGCCCTGCGCGCCTACGCCGCCACGCCGGGTCAAAGCGCCATCCAGCCAACTTCTCTTCCCGAGGCCGCGGGTGTCATCTACAAGATCAAAGATCCGGCCACGGGCATTGCAGGTTGCTTCGAGTGCCACTCGACCGGACCGGTTTGGTTCGATCCGGATGGAGAGGTGCATCTGACCGAACCCGGCGTGCATTGCGAGAGTTGTCACGGCCCCGGAGAGGCGCATGTGAAATCTCCCACGCGACACAGACCGGAAGACCCAGGCAAATTTTCCGCCGTGAGGTTGAACGATTTCTGCGGCAAGTGCCATCGTCCTCCTGCCGCTAAAGGGGTGACGATCGATTGGAACTACGCTTGGAACGTCCGCCATCAGCCGGTCTATTTGAGCGAGAGCCCCTGCTTCAAAAAGAGCGGCGGCGCACTCTCCTGCCTGACTTGCCACGATGCGCACGAAAGCGCGGGTAAGAAACCGGTCGCCTATTACAATGCCAAGTGCTCCGTCTGCCACGCGGAAGGGAATCGCCCGCCGAATCGAGTTTGCCTGAAGAGGCAGCCGGCGAACTGCATCGATTGCCACATGCCATTGGTGTCGCCGCAGCCGCCCCTGCGGTTTACGAATCACTGGATCGGTATATACGCGGCAGGGGCGAAACTCAAACCGGTATCGCGGCGGTGATCCGTTGGACCGATCCAGGTTCGCGGACTGCCCAGGCATACGCACTGTTGGTCAACTGGATCTCAACGATGGATTGCTGAGTGCCGCCAGACGGCATCACCAGGTACTGAGCCATGTAGTTTCTGAATAACCGGCCGCCGCCGTGCAAGCTTCGACCTTGGAAAGCCACTCGAGAATCGTAGCTGGTCCCGCGCATCGTTGCCCAACGCACTTCGTCAAAGCCGAGATCCGCATTCAGGTAGACTGGCATTTTGGTCTTTTTTCCGATTCAATAGTAGCAGCACTCCGCGATGGATACCCTCCAACTTTTCGGCTCGACTTTAGGTCTTGGCCTGCTCGCCGGTATTCGCCTGTACGCGACAGTGTTCGTCCTTGGCCTGGCGATCCGGTTTCATCTTTTTCACCTCAGCACCCAGATGTCCCACCTTTCCATTTTGGCCGACACGCGCATTCTGATTGCGGCCGGGATCGCCACTGGATTGGAATTCTTCTCCGACAAGATCCCCTGGGTGGATAGCGTCTGGGATTCCGTGCACACGTTTATCCGTCCGGTGGGCGCGGCGCTGCTGGGCGCTACCGCGCTCGGTTCGACCGATCCGGTGACTAAGTTCATTGTCGTGCTGCTCTGCGGCGGAGTCGCGCTGACCGGGCACTCGACCAAAGCCGCGACGCGCGTGATGGTCAACCATAGCCCGGAGCCGTTCAGCAACATCGGGCTGAGCTTTTTCGAGGATTTGATTATTCCGGCCGGAGTGTGGGTAGCCGTGAAGCATCCGTTGATCGCCTTCGGCATCGTGCTCGCGTTTCTGGCGATTTTCGCGTGGCTCGCGCCGAAGATCTACCGGGCGGTTCGCACCCGGTGGGCGGCAGTCTCCACCTTTTTCAGGAAGCGTTCCGCGCGGATTCAAACGTGACGCGCTCAAACGTAAACGCGTTTCACCCTGGCGCCGATGCCACACAGCACGTTATAAGAGATGGTTCCCGCCGTTCGTGCAATCTCCTGCGCATCGAGCGACACGCTTCCTTCGCGGCCCAACAGCGTTACCGCATCGCCGGGCTGCAATTCGGGCGATGGCGTTACGTCGATGGTCGTCAGATCCATCGAGACCGTCCCTAGAATCGAGGCGAAGCGGCCGCCCGCGATTACCTTTCCGCGATTGGAAAGCCGGTGCGGGATTCCGTCCGCGTAACCGGCGGCCAATATTGCGATTCGCATTGCGCGTGGCGCCCGGAACGAACCGCCGTAACCGATCAGCGCGCCTTCGGGGATGTCCTTAAGCGCCACGATGCGCGCCTTCCAGGTCAGCGCCGGCTGAACTTTCAGGACGTTTCGCGGTGCGTGGCCGCGAGCGGGCGAAATGTACCCATAGAGCGCATGGCCCGGGCGAACCATCGTTCCCCAAGCGTCCTTGCGCGCGTACGCCAAAGCATTGGTGCTTGAAAGATGACGATGGACCGGATCGATCCCCTCCGCGCTCAGACCGGCGCGGAGAGAATCGAAGTACGCGACCTGCTCTTCCGTTTGCGTGGAAGCGTAATCGGCGGCCGACGCGAAGTGCGTCATCAGGCCTTCGAGACGCGCATGGCGCAGAGCGCGAACGGCGCCGGCGATATCGCGCACGGCCGCGCGCGTGCCAAGCCGCGCCATGCCGCTGTCGATCTTCAAATGGAATCGAAAATCCGCGGCCGCCCGCTCGGCAAGCGCATCCAGTGCGGCAAGGTCCTCCAATGCATGCACGACGGGCGTGAGGCGGAACTCGATCAGCGCCTCCCGTTCGTAAGGCATCACGCCCGCCATCACCAGAATTCTGCTTTCAAGCCCGGCGCGACGCAACGCCGCGCCCTCTTCCACCGAACTGACCGCGAGCCACTTCGCTCCGGCGGCGGCGAGCACGCGCGACACTTCGACCGCTCCGTGCCCATACGCGTCCGCCTTCACGACGCCCATCACTTCGATTCGGGGACCGGCGGCGGAGCATACCGCGCGGTAGTTTTCGGCAATTTGTGAGCGGGAAATCTCCACGTAGGAGCGTGACGGGATGGACACCAGAACTTATTATCCCTGGCATCCCCGGAAAACTAGCGGCATCCCTGGTTTTCAGACCCAGCTCGCGCCACAATACCGGCTAATGCGGGGGACGGAATTCCGTCAACGAGGCGAAGAGCCGCTCATACTGCAAAGTGACCGCGTCCCAACTGTAAAATTCCCGCACGCGTTCGACGGCGCGCGCGCGGTAAGCGTCTCGCGCTTCCTCGGACATGGCAAGCACGAAGCGGATCTTGTTGGCAAGATCTTCTTGCCCCGCAAACGGTATGCCAGCCGAACCGCAAACCTCGGTGTTCTCCGGGTTATCGCTATAGAGGACCAGAGCGCCCCGGCCCATCGCTTCAAGAAGCGCCGGATGCGTTCCGCCTACTTCAGTCGCCTGAATATAGGCGAAACAGAACGTTCCCAGTTCGCGATAGCCTTGGCCATAGATCGCGCCTGGCAGGACAACGCGCGGGTCTTGCGTGTCGCGCACACGGCTTATATATTCCGTGGCGTAAGGCGCATCGCCGACGATCGCGAGTTTCATGTTGGTCTCGACCCTTTCAAAAGCCTCGCGTACTTCAAGCGCGTGATTCTCCGGCTCCAGGCGGCTCACATACAGAAAGTAACGCCGTTCTTCCAGGCCCAGGAGCACCAAAGTCTCATTGGTGACGGTTAGTTCAAGATCCGCCCCGTACGGAATGAATGTGGACCTTTTCCCGTAACGCTCCATGTAATACCGCTTGATGGTTTCGGCATCCGACACAATCGCCGTGGGCAGCAGCGTGGCGAGAAATTCCGAAATCAGATACCATGCTTTCGCGAGCCGGTTCCACTTCTTGCGCTTGCGCTCGATGCCGTCCACATTGAGCGCCACGGGCATTCCCAGCAGCCGCGGCACGATGGTGAAGATCGCGTTCGCCGCGTTGCAATAAAGCGCGATGTCCACGCGATGCGTTAACAGCCAGAGGGTCGAAACAAAAGTGTGCACGAGCGTATCGAGGTATTTGTGGCGAATTGTGGGCAAGTAGACGAGGGACACGCCGCGATACTCGGCATGTTCATGACGCTCCCGGCAATAAACCGTCACCTGGTGCCCGCGTCGCGCGAGCCGGGTGGAAAGCTGCTCCGCGAAAGTTTCGAAACCTCCATAGGCCGCCGGAATTCCTCTGGTGCCGAGGATGGCAATGCGCATTTACCGGCGCGCGGTTTTCGAACTCGTTGCTTGAGGCGCGAATTTCTTGGGAGCGGGCTTGCTGACTGGGTCGAAGCTGAACCAACTAGCCATGTAATCGTTATCGGCCCGTTGCCGCTGTTGGATCAATCGCCGTTTCGCGATGACGCGCCTCCAGTTCTTTCCTAAGAAATAGAACGCCTTCAACGATGTGTGTTCGTATAGCAGACAACAGGAGATAACAACTATGTCGCGCGCCGTAATGGAAAACCAATTGCGGCGGTAAAGATCGCCCGACATGTTCTTGATGCGGAGCAAGAACCGGTTCTTGACCGAGTGCATATTGATCTCGGCCGTAAGCGATCGCCGGTTGCCGGGCAGGGCCTTTCGCACGTGATAGCCAACCGCATACGGAGCGTAGATGCAGCGCCATCCCAGCAGTTGCGCCCGCCAGGAAACGTCCGCGTCTTCGCGGTAAACGAAGAAATCGGAATCGAAAAACTCGCCGTCGAGCGAAATATCCTCAATCATCTCGCGCTTGTAAAGAGCGGCCGCCGCCGTCGCTCCGAAAACATATTCGTATCGCGCATAATGCCCGTTATCGTATTGCAGACTCCCGCGATCCAGGTGGCGCAGATTCGGAGTGAAATAGATGCCAGTCGAATCGACCACGGGCTTCTCTGGTAAATCGAAGCCGGAACTCATCGTCAAGAGCTTGCCGCATACCGTTCCAATCCGCGGATGCAGCGACCCGGCATGCACCAGCGCCTGAATGAAATCCGGCAGCAGGAGGACGTCCGGGTTAAGAGTTAAAACCCAATTGCCGCGCCCGAGCGCGATGGCCTGATTCTGCGCGCCGGCGAAACCGATATTTTCGTCGTTGTAGACGACGCGGCAGCGCGATTCAAACGGCTCCAGAATGTCTTTCGTGCCGTCGTCCGAGGCGTTGTCGATGACGATGATTTCGGTATCCCGGTGACTTTGATCGAGCACAGATTCGAGGCAGCGTTTGATGAAGCGCCCGCTGTTGAAGGTGACGATGGTAACGGTTACGGAGTCGCTATTCGCCATTGAACGCAAAACTGAGCCATTCGTTTTTAGATTCCCTCAACGGGGTCAAAACAGCACTATCCTGCCTCGTCCGCCGGGCGGCAACAACTCGCGCGCGGCAAGCCGTACGACTTTTCCGTAGACGTCAATTTGCTTTCGGCTCCCACCGTGAAACACCCCGATCCCCATCCGCAAGATAGAGCCGAATATTACCGAAATACACACCAGCCGCCGGGAAACCGGACGGAAGTGTTTGGCAGCGTACTTTAGAAGACTACGATACCAATAAAGTTGCCGGATCTCCAGTCCAATGTTTCGGATAGAGTGCGCGCCGGTGTGTTTCGCCACCGCCTCCGGAACATATCGTAAGCCATACCCGGCATTGCGCGCGCGTTTGCAAAAATCGACATCCTCAAACCACAACGGCGCGAAGTTTTCATCGAATCCGCCGAGCTCCCGCCAGACATCACGGCGAATCATGAGGAACGCCCCCGCCGGTTGTTCCACCTCGGCCGCCTCCCCAGGATTTAAATTTAAGCAACGGTATCGCCAATTGACCGGGTTGCGCGGCCAGAGGCGGTTTATCAGAAGCGCTTCAAAGCAAAGAACGGCTGGCGTGGGCAGCCGCCTCACCATGAAACCCGTCTGCGGAGTGCCGTCCGGATTGACCAATCGGCCGCCCGCCCCGCCGATCCCAGGAACTTCGCAAGCCGTCCGGAGATGGTCCAGTCCGGTCAGCAGAACCGCATCGGCATTGAGGAGCAGAATGAATGGCGTGGTGAGATTTTCAATTCCCTGATTTACGGCGGCGGCAAATCCGCGATTGCTCCTATTCGCAATTAGCCTGATATTTCGTCGCGAAACCTCAGCGCGCGTGCCGTCCCGAGATGCGTTATCCACGACGGCGATTTCCGCTCCGGTCGACTGGACCGAGTCGAGACATGCGCCGATTTCGGCCTGCGAATTGAACGTGACGATGACAATTCCGACACGGTCCATGTGTCAGAGCGCCCCACCAGCCGTCAGGAAAAAATAGAGTTTCCAGTAGAGGTCGAAGCCGGCGATCTCTTGAATACCGCGAATCTCGCGCTCGCTTCGTTGCAGGATTTCGCGAGTTCCCGAACTGCAACCTCGTATCGCCCGGAACATTCGAAGGCCGTCCACCTTGCCGCGCAGAAACGCCCAACCCGCGCCGTGCCGTATCGCGACTACACCCCACAGCCCTTGCGCGACCAAGATGCTCCAACCGAATCGCCAAATCAATTGCGGCGGATAATGTTTGGCTACCAGCAGCACTTGATTGCGGGAGATTCGCCCAACGATCTCCGGGTGCCACTTCCCCAAACTTGCGCTCCCGCGATGGTAAGCGATCGCTTCCGGGACATACACGCCGCTACATCCCGCAGAGGCGCAGCGCATTCCGAGATCGACGTCCTCGAGATACGATCCGAATTCCTCATCGAGAAAACCGACTCGCCGAAATAGCTCCGCCCGAAACAACGCGGCCGTGAGTGGCGCGAAATCGATGGAGCATTTCCGCGAAAACTCGGGGCCGTCGCGGCGGCCGTGCCCCGCGCGCCACGCGCAGGCTCCGCGGCAAATGGTGTCGTAGGTTCCGTCAATCACGTCGCGCCTTGACGAATTGAGAAGCTTCCCGGTGGCGAACCAGGCAGCGCGTTCATCGTGGTCAGGGTGGTCCTCGTGGCAAGCGGCGTCGCGCAGCGCTTCGATCCAATTAGGCTCCAGCGCGACATCGGTGTTCACGATGGCAAGCCATTCGGTCCGGCTCTCGCGAATACCCCGGTTCACGGCTTTGCTGAATCCCAGATTTGCGGAGAGACGGATTACGCGCGCGCCATGGCGTTCCGCGAATTCCGCCGCTCCATCGGTCGATCCGTTGTCGATCGCGAGAATCTCCGCCGGCCGGCAAGTCTGCGCGCGCAGACTTGCGAGCAGTTGGGCGAGAAGATCGCGCCCATTCCAAACGGGCACGATGACCGTCACACCTTCCATCGACGGGACTCGAAACGTTTCTTCAATAGAAAGCCCAGATTCTGGACGCCATCCCGCCACGGGTTTAGCTTCTTCTCGCCGAGCCGCGTGCTGTACAAAATCGAGATCTCGCCGAACCGGACTTTGGGATTCAACAGCGCTTCGATTTTGATCTCCTCGGAGAACGCCATGCCATCGGCTTCGAGCCGCATTTCTTCTAAGATGGAGCGCCGGAAAACCCACATGCCGGATTGGGAGTCGCGAACCCATCGGAAAAACAACACCGACATGGCGAGAGAGAGCGCCAAGTTTCCCACTTTGTGTTTCAGGCTCATCGCCGTGGGATCCCGCACCGGGAACCTCGACGCATTGAGAAAGTCGACTTGCAAATGCAGGAACGCTTCGAGCAAATAAGAGATGCCGTTGACTGGATACGTATGGTCGCCGTCGAGGGTGATGACAATGTCGCCGGTGGCATTCGCGAAACCGCGCTTGTAGCTGCGGCCGTAGCCGGGGACCTGTTCCCGAATCACTTTCGCGCCCCATTCGCCCGCGATAACGGGCGTACGGTCTGTCGAGTTATTATCTACTACGATTACTTCATCGACAAATTCCGGAATGTCCTTGAGAACCAGTTGAATTCCTTCTTCTTCATTGAGACACGGGATGATAATGGTGATCGTCTGGCCCTTGTACATGCTATATCATGATGATAATAATGAAGCCCGTCTTATCTAAGTTTGCCTCGTTGTTATTACCCGCCGCGATGGCGTGGGGCGCCGAGTTGACCGGCGTGCATTCGGTATATCTGTTTCCGATGGCGGGCGGCCTCGACCAGTATGTGGCAAATCATCTTACCAGCAGCCATGTGTACCGCGTAGTTTCCGACCCGAAATTGG
>JALYXS010000258.1 GCA_030946965.1 Acidobacteriota bacterium | reverse complement strand
GCAGCACGTCCACCTATCCTTTTGAGAAATGGCGTTACCGCTGGATCGAAGGGATCGGCACCAACATCGAAATCGAGTTCGTCGATACCACGATGACCGGCGAGTACCGCCTAAGCATGGACCCGTCCGAGAAAGACGCGCTGCTATATGTCCCAGGCGCAGGCTTGACCATGAACGAGCAGATGGGCCTGTCCTCGAAACTGGACCGCTTCAATCGCACGGATGGAACGCACCTTGGCAGAGGGCCTGGCACTGACACCGCCAACAACAACGAGTTCACCCGGCTCGAGCAGTTCGCGAAACTGCAAAAGCCGCCAGTTGTGAAGTTTAAGGATCTGGAAGCGGCGGTCAGCACGCGCATCACCTTCAACGTTCTTCCGATGAAGGTTCGCGCGGATTTCATCCGCGTGACCAACGCTTCCGTATTGACGAATGTGACGATGCAGTTCGAGAATCACGATCTGCAGTTCCAATCGAAGGAAGGCGTTCAGAAAGCGGTAGTAAACATTTATGGCCGCATTACGACCATTTCGCGCCGCGTGGTCAACGTGTTCGAGCAGACCGTTACGGTGGATACGCCGGCGGCTTTGTTACAAGCGATCAGCACGAAATCCTCGATTTATCAGCAATCGATTCCGCTAGCGCCCGGCACGTACCGGCTGAACATCGTCGCGAAAGACGTGGTTGGCGGGAATATGAACAATTATGAGCTGGCTTTGACGGTGCCCCACTTCGACGATGAAAAGCTGTCGGCGAGCAGCCTGATTCTGGCCGACATAATCGAGAAGGTTCCGACCCGCTCAATCGGTACTGGACAATTTGTCGTCGGAAGTTCCAAGGTACGCCCGCGGATCACCGATAGCTTCAAGCAGAGCGAAAAAATGGGGATTTACGTTCAACTCTATAACTTCGGTCCCGACGAGAAAACGCAACGTCCCAATGCATTGGTGGAATACGAAGTAACCAAGAACGGCAGCAACGAGAAGGTTTTTAATTTCAGCGAAGAAGTGGCGGGCATGGCCGGCGCTTCCGCCAACCAAGTCACCATCGAGAAACTGCTTCCCTTGGGCGCCATGGCCCCCGGCCAGTACACGTTGAAGCTGAAGGTGATCGACAAGAACCGCAACCAGACTTTGACGCCGACGACGACGTTTACGGTAACCTAAAAATTAGAAAAGGGACGATGATCCCAAGAGCCGCCAGCACGATATCGAGAGCATTCCGAATTCCGGCGGGCGCAGGTGCGCTCTTGGGTCTTTTCGTGTTTTGCGGGGCCCCTCTGTTTGCCGTTTCGTCCACAAAGTTTACCGGTACGCTCGAAGGCATAGTCACGGATGCGATTGGCAAGCCCCAGATGGGAGCTACGGTTTTGCTTTTTGACCGGCGCGAAAGGCTCTGTGAGCGCGTCGTTACGAATGAAAAGGGTTCGTTCGCTTTCGCCAGCCTGATGCCGGACGTTTACGCCCTGCGCGTCAATCTGGCGGCATTTCTTCCCGCGTTTAAGAACAATATTCTGGTTCAGGCCGGAATGCGCAGCCTGCTAGACGTGAATCTTTCCTCCCTGTTCAGCTCGATCCAGTTGATGCCGATGAGCCCGGACCAGGGCGCGCTGATGACCGACGATTGGAAGTGGGTGCTGCGAACTGCCAGTTCCACCCGGCCCGTGCTGCGGATTCTACCGGGAAGACGGATCGACGATTCATTCCCGCGTAGGACTCAGGCGGCGTTTAGCGACACGCGCGGTTTGGTCAAAGTTTCGGCGGGAGACGCCGGGCATATCTCCGGTTTCGGCAGCGAGGCCGATTTAGGCACGGCCTTCGCGTTCGCCACATCTCTGTTCGGCTCGAATCAGCTTCAGTTCAGCGGGAACCTGGGATATGGATCGCTCTCCGGAGTGCCGTCGGGCGGCTTTCGGACGACCTTTAGCCATCCGATCGGCGATACGAATCCCGAGATCTCCGTTACGATGCGGCAGTTGTTCGTGCCAGGGCGCGGCAATCCGGGACAGGACAACACCCTGCCTCCGCTGCGCACCCTGTCGGTCAGCTTTGGAGACAAAACGCAGATCGGCGATTCGCTCGATCTCGATTATGGCTTCGAGCTCGACACCGTTTCTTTCACGGATCGTTTGCACTACTTCAGTCCCTACGCGCGGCTGACATATTCGCTTCCGAATGCCGATAGCGCCCAGAACGCTAAGAACGCCAAAATCGATTTCACGTACACATCCGGGAACGCAAGGCCCGAGTTAGGTTTGGAAACCGCCCAATCGCAAGGGACGGAATTGCAGCGCGACATTCGTTCGCTCGAAGTGCTTCCGCGCGTGAGTCTGCGGAACCGGCGCGCGCAAGTTCAGCGCGGCGAGAACTATGAGTTGGGAATTTCGCGGGAGTTTGGATCGCGCGAAGTTCGCTTTGCGGCGTACCGCGAAGCGGTTACCAATGCTACTCTCACGATGGTTTCGCCCGATGGCCAGTTCTTCGAGGGCGATACGCTGCCCGATCTGTTCTCCAACAGTTCCGTGTTCAACGCGGGCGATTACCACACCATAGGCTATACCGCTTCGATTATTCAAAATGTTGGAGACAACTATAAGCTGGCGGTGATCTACGGTTCAGTCGGGGTGCTAACTCCGGTTTCGAATGAGCTTTCGAGCGAAACGCCGGACGGACTTCGCGGGCTGATCCGCGCCAGCCGCCGTGATGCGCTAACCATGCGCGCCTCGGGCGCGGCCCCGTTGACAGGGACCCGCTTCAGCGCGAGCTATCAAATTAGCGATTCCCGTTCGGCGACGCCGGGCCACATCTATTCGACGCAATCGAATCGCCCGGAACCAGGCCTGAATGTGTATGTCCGTCAGCCCATCCCTTCCTTGTTTGGCCTGCCTTGGCGCATGGAAGCCACGGCGGATTTAAGCAATTTGCTCGCGCAAGGATATCTGCCGATCGGCTTGAGCAACGGGCGCAGGCTGTTGTTGGTGCAAACGCCCCGCAGTTTCCGCGGCGGCGTGAGTTTCACCTTCTAACGTCTAGCGCTCTCGAAGATCCAAAAACTAACTCTATAATCGAAGTTCCATGACAGCCGATCTGGTCTGCATCAATAGCGATTGCCGCGCGCGCTTTCCTGTAACCGAAGCCATCTACAATTGCACGCAATGCGGCAGCCTCGTCGAAGCGAATTACCAAGCTTTCGCGTACAATCCGCCAGCGCTTAAAACGCTGTGGCGCCAGCGCCGGACGTGCAATCTTCCGATCGACCAAAGCGGCGTTTGGCGGTTTCGCGAGATAATCCCGTTTCTCGACGATCTTACCCACGTCGTTACCCTGCGGGAGGGCAACACCCCCCTGCTCGCCGCCCCACGCGCCGCCGGTTACGGTGGCTTGGACGCTCTGTTTTTCAAACATCAGGGATTCAACCCGACGGGATCGTTCAAGGACAACGGAATGACCTGCGGCGTTTCCCAGGCGGTTCGTCTCGGCCGGAAACGGGTCGCCTGTGTTTCGACCGGCAACACGTCCGCGTCAATGGCCGCCTACGCCAGCGCGGCCGGGCTTGATCCACTGATTTTTATTCCGAATGGCAACATCTCCTACGGCAAACTCGCGCAGGCTCTGGAATACGGCGCCAAAACCTTTCAGGTGGACGCCAACTTCGATCAGATCCTCGCGTTGGTCCGCGGGTTGGCGGAGCGTCTCGGCATATATCTGCTGAATTCGATCAATCCGTTTCGCATCGAAGGGCAGAAGACGATCGTTGTCGAGATGCTCGATCAGCGCGATTGGAACGTGCCCGATTGGATTGTGCTGCCGGGCGGCAATCTCGGCAACACATCGGCATTCGGAAAGGCGCTGCGGGAACTGAAGGAGCTCGGCTTCATCGATAAAATGCCGCGCCTCGCCGTCGTTCAAGCCCAAGGCTCCGCGCCTTTCTACGATTTCATGCGGCAGGAAGATCGCCGGCATTTCCACTCCATCGAGCACCCCGAAACCTTGGCGACGGCGATCAAGATCGGCGATCCGGTCTCCTGGCCGAAGGCGCTCAACGAAGTGGAAAGCTCGGGCGGGGTGGTTGAAAAAGTCACCGAGCAAGAGATTGCCGATGCCAAGGCCACCATCGGGCTGTGCGGTATCGGCTGCGAGCCGGCATCGGCGGCGACCCTCGCCGGCATCCGCAAACTCACCGCGGCCGGCGCCATCCGCGCGGACGCCGACGTGGTCGCCGTTTTGACGGGCAATCTCTTGAAAGATCCCGATTACGTCTACCGCTACCACACCGGACAACTCGACGCTCCGGACGGCAGCCGCTTGCAATCGACGTTTGGCAACCGCCCTATCCCCGTGCCGAACGATGCCGAAGTAATCGCCGCCCTACTGCGGTGATGAAACGGGTGAAGAAGCAGGCGCCGGCCAGTTGGTGTTTCGCCATCGCTCGAAACTCATGAGGCTGGGCATTTCCTGGCGGATGGCAGTAATATCGGCGTGGTATCCAACATTCTGAAACCACTTGAACATCACGGTCATTTCAGGTCCCGCCTGTTTCTCGAAATCCGCCCAAGGGATTTGAGAATAGCTCGCCTGCAAGGTCTGCGCGATCTGGTCCATGAATAATTCATCCCCCGCGAGATCCGTCGCCGTGCCGTGCCATTTCCCGGGATGTTCGAAAGCCATCGCGACGAAAGCGCCAATGTCTTCGACCGAGACTTGTTGCAGTATCGTCTCCGGCGAAAGCGGCAGCTTCAACTGCCCTTGGGCAATCTGGTCTTTCATGCGCAGCCAGTTCTCCATGAAGTACACCGGGCGCACAATCGTGTAAGGCATGCCCGTACCTCGAAGGTGTTCCTCGATTTTCCATTTGCTGTCAAAATGCGGGATTCCGGTATTCTGGTCCGCGCTGCCGACGGAACTATAAATAAAGTGGCTGATCTCGGAACTGTGCGCCGCGTCGATGAACGCGATTCCCTGCCTCGCCTCGGCCTCCGCGCCGCCTTCGAAGGGGGTCTGGACCGCGAACACGCCGTAGACATCTTCAAGCGCGCGCAGAAGCGACGGTTTATCGTCGTAATCGCCGCGGGCGATTTCGATGCCGGTCTGGTCGATGAGCGCGCGGGCTTCCGGCTTATCGGGGTGCCGCGTGAGAGCGCGAACCGCGAAGCCCTTCTCCCGCAAATGCCGGATGACGGCGCCCCCTTGATTACCCGTTGCTCCCGTTACTAAAATCAGTCGTTTTTCGTTGGAACGTTTGGCCATGACTATAGCTTAGTGGACGCTTTCAGAAGTAGCGAAGCGGCTTTCCGCATTCCAGTACGCGTGCTTGATGACTGGCGGTGATTCCTGACGCAAGTAAGAAATGTGGCGCGTACCCACTTTCAAATTAAGAGGGTCTCAGCGGAATCGGCGGAGGACTTCATCGACCCGTGGTCGCCGGTAGGATAAATGGACGGGTTCCAAGGGCTACCAGCCTTGAGGAGTGCTTCGACGACATGGGCGAAGTCGCCTTCGGAGTGTCTTTTTTCGACGACGCAATCGTGAATGGCATAGCCGAGCGGGGGGAGTTGTAACTAGGATCTACAAGATCGACGGGGTGGCCGCGAGAGATAAGAAGATTGACGAGTGCGGCGTCGCCGGACCAGGCGGCGTTATGTAGCGGCGAATAGCCGTGGCTGCGTTCCGTGTGCGCTATGGGGAAGCCGAGGTCGAGCATGAGACGGACCGCCTCGTAGTTAGTGTTGGTCTCCCAGCAGTGGCGTGGGAGGAGCTCCAGATCAAGGCTGGCAAGGTTAGCAACGATATCGGGGTGCTGGCTAGCGATGGCCTGGGCGTCCTGACGGCGTGCGAGGACGCAGCAGACGAGCAAACGGGTTTGAGGATCGCTTTTCTCGTATAGGAAATCGAAGAAAAGCAGTGTGCCCTTTGAGGAGCGCGATCTGGTGAGGGTAGGAATTGAAAGCGAGGGTCCACTGCAGAATGGTTCCGCCGCGGCCCTGGTGTCCGATGGGTGGAAAGCCGGGCAGGCGGCCGATGCGGTGGGCGACACAGCCAAGATTTTCGAGGATCAGTTTGGAGGCGAGTTCGCGGTCACCGGGTGCGGCCGCAAGGAAGATGTCTGGCGTTGCGCCGCGATCGAGAAGATAGCGGGCGACTTCAGGAGATTTGCCGATACGCCACTGGGCGGGAGTGGAATTATGGTCGTCATCGCGGGCGTTGATGTC
>JALYXS010000257.1 GCA_030946965.1 Acidobacteriota bacterium | reverse complement strand
ATTATGGTCTTTGCCCGCTTCGACGCCGCGGGCGGCGGTCTCGCTCTGCGGCATTCCGCTACGCAATCCCGTTCTAGCCGCCGCCGGAACCTTCGGATATGGAATCGAGTTCGAGCGTCTGGTGGATCTAAATTCGCTTGGGGGCATCGTCACCAAGGGAATTTCGCGCGAACCGATTGACGGAAATCCCGCGCCGCGGCTCTGGGAAACTGAAGCGGGGATGATCAATTCGGTGGGCCTGCAGAATATCGGGGTCCATGCGTTCGTCCGCGACAAACTGCCTGGCTTATCCCGTTGGGATGTTCCCGTGTTTGTAAATGTTTTCGGATACAAATCCGAAGATTACGTCGAGGTCGTCCGTGTACTCGAATCGGTGGAAGGCATTGCCGGTTACGAATTGAACGTATCGTGTCCCAACACCACGCACGGCGGCATTTTGTTTTCGAGCGATCCGGAATCGCTCGGCGATTTGGTTTCGCAAGTAAAAAAAGTGGCGGGCCGCCCGCTGATCGTAAAACTGTCTCCCAATGTGGAACGCATCGAGCCGATTGCGCTCGCGGCGGAATCGGCCGGGGCCGATGCGATCTCCCTGGTGAACACGTTTATCTCACTCGCCATCGACGCGCGCGCGAGGCGGCCGCGGATCGGAGCGGGTTTCGGAGGACTGTCCGGCCCGGCCATCAAACCGATCGCTTTGAGAATGGTCTACCAAGTTGCCAAGTCCGTGAAGATTCCCGTGATTGGCATGGGCGGAATCGCGACCGGCGAGGATGCCGCCGAGTTTCTGATTGCGGGCGCTACAGCGGTGCAAGTGGGAACCGCGAATTTCTGGGATCCCGCTTCCCCGCGCCGAATTGCCAACGAACTCCAGAGATTCCTTCGCCGCGAGAAGATCGCCGATGTGAACGAATTGCGGGGGACGCTACGGTGGTGAGATTCGTATAATGCAGTCATGACCTCGCTCGTGGACGTGAGCAGTGCGTCCAATTTGCAGCCCAAGCAGGATCGCCTGTTCGACGCGTTGCGAAACATGGAGCGTGTGATTGTCGCGTACTCGGGCGGCACGGATTCCGCGTATCTCGCTTGGGCCGCGCACCGCGCGTTAGGGGAGAACGCGATTGCGATTACCGCCGATTCCGCTTCGATTCCGGAGTCTCACAAACGCGATGCCGAAGCCTTCGTTCGGCAGTTCGGGATACGTCACGAATACATCGAGACGCATGAATTTGAAAACCCGGACTACCTTCAAAACGACGCGAACCGCTGCTTCCACTGTAAGGACGAGTTGTTTACGCGCCTCGAAGCGGTGGGCGTGGCGCGGGGCATCGCGAATATTGTCTATGGCGTAAACCAGGACGATCTAGGCGACTACCGTCCCGGCCAGAAAGCCGCGAAGCGGCACGATGTAAAAGCGCCGCTGGTCGATGCTGGACTTACGAAGCCGGAAATCCGCGAACTCTCGCGGCAGGCCGGCTTGCCGACGTGGAACCGCCCCGCCGCCGCATGTCTCAGCTCCCGGATTCCCTACGGAACGCCCGTCACGATTCAGAACATCAAGACGGTGGAGGTGGGAGAGGAAGAGTTGAAAGCTCTCGGCTTCCGGCAGTTTCGCACGCGCTTTCACGGAGAGTTGGTGCGCATTGAAATTTCGCGCGACGAGATGGAGAAAGCGCTTACGCTCGAAATGGCCGGGAAACTCACGGGGATTTTCAAGCAGCTTGGCTTTAAGTACGTGACGCTGGATCTGCAAGGCTACCGGCAGGGTTCCCTGAACGAAGTGCTGAGTTAAGCGCTACTTTGCAGCCGGTTCGTGACGAAGTGGCGTGACCGTCACTGAGCCGCTCGCTTCAATCTCTCCCGAGTCCTCGTGGTATGTCGCTTCGTCCGCTCTTAAAATCATCGAACCGTCGCATATCAACTTGCCGTGACGCCCGGCTGGCAGGCAAATCGGAGTCTTGATTTCGACCCCGCCCGTCAGGTGAATCGCCGAGGGATATTGTCCACCACGTTCAATATTCAGCGCCGTCAGAGTTGCCGCGCGGCCTCCGCTGAGTGGCACGGCGGTCAAATGCTTCTGTTCCTGCCCGATAACGAGGTTCGCGGTGAATAACAAACCTAAGACCAAGTAATTCATTGCCGAATATCATCCTTTGATTACAGGAAGTGACGCCGCTTCCCAGGTCTCCGTTTCAGTTATGTTCCAGACGGTAATCCGGGCCAGCGGTAAGCCACCTTCGAGTTCTTCCAGAAATATTTTTCGGAAGCTTCCGGCCCTTTTTCCGCGAAGTATTCCCGCACCACTTTCAGCAGTGTCGCGTAAGGCGCTACGTGGTCGCTTACCGGCCAATTGCTTCCATAGACCAGCCGGTCCGCTCCAAACACATTCCATAGTTCGTCTAACGAAGCACGGTAGTAATTCATGTCGTCCGGAACCCGATTTTCCACGCGCCGCACCACGTTCGAGACCTTCGCATACACTTGAGGCCGATTCTGTAACTCGCGCAGCGACGCCTCGTCCGCAGGCGGATCGAACGGAAGATGGTCGATTACGATGCGCAGGTTTGGAATGCGGTCGCTAAGCCGGAGCGTCTGCTCTAGAACCGGCGCTCCGCCGATCAAGTCCAGCTCTAAACCGGCATCGGCCATCGCCTTCAAATTGGAAATATATTCGGCATTCGGATCTTTGAGCGACGAGGACGATAGGCGGATGCCTAAGAACAGACGATTTTTCCGCAGCCGGTCCAGGTTATCGCGAAACGGCGGCTTGCCTGGATCCAAATGCCCTACAAAGCCAACAACCACCGGATGCTTCGCGGCCAAATCCAGTATCCATTGGTTATCCTCGAGCAGCGGGCTGGCCTCGACGACGATTGTTCCCGTAACGCCCAGCGGCTTAGTCATCCGGCGGTACTCGTCCGGTAACACCGTCCGGTAAAGAATTTCATCGCTCTTCGTGGGCCACGGCACTCCTTGAGACCGCGCCGGATCGTAGAAGTGAGTGTGGGTGTCGATAATTTTCGACGGCGGGACGGCAGAGCATTTGTGAACTGCGCCGGCCGCTACTGAGCCCAAGAAAATTCTGCGATTCATTCCGGCCATTGTAAGCCCGATCTGATAATCTTGAATCCGCAATCATGAATCGCCGCTCATTCTTGAAAACCGCTAGTCTGTCCGCCGCGTCCCTAGGCTTGCCTCCGCTCGCTTTCGCGCAAGAAAAGAGCAAGCTCAAAATCACGGGCGTTCGCCTGGTCGAGCCGAAGCTCCGCAGGCCGATCCCGCAGTTCACGCCCGCCCCAGGCTCATGGTCGACAACGGGGGTCGAAGTCGCGAGCCCCATGTCGATCTATCCCGACTACAAGGCCGAGCGCTCCTTATTCATGCCGGACTCGGGCAAGCTGCCGGGCTTCACGGTCCAGATCACGACCAATAAAGGCGTGACCGGTTATGGCGCCGGAGGCACGGGTGGAGGTCCACTGGTCCAACAGCATTTTTCGAAGCTGCTGATCGGGAAAGATCCGTTCGATATCGAAAGGCTCTGGGATACCCTCTGGCGATCGAGCATGTACTACGACCGCGCGGGCATTGGGACCTGCGCGATCAGCGGCGTGGATCTGGCGTTATGGGATCTGGTTGGCAATGCGCTCGGCATGCCTGTTTATAAACTCATCGGAGGCGAAACCAAGACTCGGATTCCCGCTTATTGCACTGGCAACGACATCGAACAGCACCTCGCGTTCGGCTTCAAGCGGGTGAAACTCGCGATCCCGCATGGCCCCGCGGACGGCCGCGCGGGTATGCTCAAGAATCTGGAGCTGGTCAAGCATACCCGCGATCAGGTTGGCCCGGATGGCGACATCATGCTCGATTGCTGGATGTCCTGGACGGAGCGCTACACCATCGAGATGACGGAGATGCTCACCCCATATCGGGTCTATT
>JALYXS010000234.1 GCA_030946965.1 Acidobacteriota bacterium | reverse complement strand
ACTTGTGACAGGGGCTTCAAAGAACCACCTGGAACGGTGGCCAGTACTGAGCCAAACTGTCCATATCCCACTTTGGATCAAAAGAGATAATCGAAGCTAGTTGCCTCTCTAGTCACGGCTATGCCCGGAGATCTACAGATTTTCCGGAAACTGACGAATCTGAACCAATGGCGCCGATCGAAACCTTATCCTCAAATCTGATCGAAGATTTCCACACTCTCAATCAGCGCGGTATCGAAAAATCCGCGCGGCTGGTGGAATGCGAGTTGGATGCGCGGCTTACGGCGCTCGAAGACCGGCTCTCGCGTCAGACTCGCTATTTGCAAAGCGTACGGGATTTGGCCGTACACACCGGCGCGGCAATCAGCCGCATAACAGCCGAAGTGGAACGGCTTTTCGAAAAGGTTGCCAACACCGCGCCGACCGCTGTTTCGGCGATGTCGCTGGCGCTTGTTCCCGTAACCCGCTTGCCTGAAATTGAAAGCCCCCGGCAGGAGATAACTTGGGATGCCCCGCATCGAACCGTCGCCGCTCAACGAGAGATTAAGGCAATGTTTGCCTTCGTGGACGTGGAAGATAGCGGGGTGGCTTACCAGGAGGAGCCTATCAGCCGCGTGGAATGCTCGAGGTG
The DNA here is from genome assembly GCA_030946965.1 of Acidobacteriota bacterium. Lineage (GTDB taxonomy): Bacteria > Acidobacteriota > Terriglobia > Bryobacterales > Bryobacteraceae > JALYXS01. Next base: position 3,935 of record JALYXS010000234.1, on the reverse strand, counting down.
TCTGTCGCCGCACACCCGGCGGTCTCGCCGGCGCGCCTGGATCGACGCTTGCTTGCGGCTGTTTTCTATCCACCCGTGGCGGTGCCGGGATTGCGGTGCCAGGTTTTATCGCTATGATCGGGCAAGGCGCCACAATCGGAAGACCTCGCCCATTGAAATGTAAAGGTTAACCAAGCCTACCCCGCTAACTCCGCCGCGAAGATACGCATTATTCCATAACCAGTACCAGCCCGGTATCAGCGTGCCGAAAAGGTTTTGTTCCCACCGGTCGGTCCACGGATAAACGATAAGGAATAACCCAACCTCGCCACAGAATAGAATCAGCAGTATAGCTGGAAACAGTTGCTGGCGGGGGATTGTCACGAAGCTTGCCCAGCGGGAAATAACGATCGTTTTCGCACCGGCTCGAAGCTCAACCGATGCAAGGGAGTGGGTCCGAACCGCTCGAGAGCGCGCAGGTGCTCGGGCGTCTGATAGCCTTTGTGCCGCGCCAAGCCGTATTCCGGGAATTGTTCGTCCCAATGGCGCATCGCCGCGTCGCGATGCACCTTTGCAACGATGGACGCGGCGGCGATGGCGTGGCAGCGTTCGTCCCCCTGGACCAGCGGGTGTTGAGCAATTGCAAGATCGAGCGCAACCGCATCGACCAACAAAAAATCCGGCAGCGGTATGAGTTGTTGGATCGCCAACTTCATCGCAAGACGAGATGCCTGGTAGATATTGATGCGGTCGATGGTGGCCGCGTCAACCGAAGCCACCGCCCAGGCAAGCGCGCGTTCCCGGATCCGCGCGGCTAAAATGGCTCGCCGTTCCGGTTCAATCTGCTTGCTGTCGTTTAGACCCCGAATTGGCGTATCGGGCGAGAGAATCACGGCGGCGGCAACAACGGCCCCGAACAGGGAACCGCGCCCTACCTCATCCGCCCCGGCAACGGTTAGAAAGCCGCGGGACCGGAGCTCACGTTCAAGTTCCCCTTCGCACTTCCAAGCGTGGAGTTTTTTACCCGGCACCGGATGACACGCCCGAAGCAAGCCCGGCCGAAGCCCGGCGCTCGCGATTCATCGCTCTTTGAGACGCGCCGCTTTGCCCTTCAATCCACGCAGATAGTAAAGCTTCGCGCGACGAACCCGGCCCGTGCGAACCACGTCGATGTGGTCGATTGCCCGGCCGTGCAGCGGAAAAATACGCTCCACGCCCTGGCTGAAACTCACCTTGCGCACGGTAACTGTCTCGCCCATGCCGACGTTGTTCCGCGCGATGACGGTGCCCTCGAATATCTGGATGCGCTCTTTATCGCCTTCCTTGATCTTCACGTGAACCCGGATGGTATCGCCCGGGCGGAACGGAGTAAGGTCGGTGCGCTTATGTTTCTGGGTGAATTTGGTCAGCAACGCGTTCGTCATGATTCGTCTCTCTCAATCCTACCGTTATATAAGTCCGGGCGCAGGCGCGCCGTTTTCGCGAGCGCCGCTTCCCGTCTCCAGCGGCTAATCTCGGCGTGATTGCCGCCCAACAAAACTTCCGGAACCTTCCAACCGCGAAAATCGGCGGGCCGGGTGTACTGCGGGCAATCGAGCAGGTCCGCTTCCCGAAACGATTCGAACACGGTCGAATCCTCGTTTCCCACAACCCCCGGCAGCAGCCTGGCGATGGCATCTACCACAACCGCGGCCGCCAGTTCCCCGCCGCTTAAAACATAATCGCCGATCGATAACTCTTCGTCCGCAAGATGCTCTGCTACGCGCTCGTCCACGCCTTCATACCGTCCGCAGATCAGCAGCAGTTCGTCAGCGCCCGCGAGCCGTCTGGCGGCAGCCTGATCGAACCGCCTGCCCTGCGCCGAAAGCAAAATCACCTTCCGCCCTGGGCTTCTCCCTGAGTCTGGCTCCGGCCAGATCGATTCCACCGCTGAAAAAATCGGTTCCGGCTTGAGTAGCATGCCCTCGCCCCCGCCGAACGGCCGGTCGTCCACCGATCTGTGCCGGTCCAAGGTCCACTTTCGCAGATCGTGGACCTCGATTCCCACAGAACCCGTCTTCCGCGCCCGCGCCACCACGCCGTGCTCGAAAGGTCCCGTGAAAAATTCCGGGAAAATCGTGAGCACATGAAACGTCACGTATTCAATTCTTTCAGCCCTTCCGGAAGCTCGACTAAGATCGACCGGCCGGCCACGTCGATCGAAACACAAATGGCGCGCGCAAATGGAATCAACAGATTGCCATTCACTTCCAACAACCCCGTTCCGCCCCCATCCTGCCATGCGGTAACCGTGCCCAGCGGTTCGCCGCTAAGCCGGTCCCGAACCTCGCACCCGACAAGATCCGACTGGAAATACTCGTCCGGCTCCAGTTCCACGCGCTCCTCAATCGGAACGCGCACTTCCGATCCTTGCAACGGCTCCGCCTCGGAAATTGAATCCACGCCATGAAACTTGAAAATCAGGCGGTCTACATGATGCCAGACCGATTCCACTTGCGCTTGGGACTCGACGCCATCTCGAAACAGCGTCACCACATCCAAATCCTGAAAGCGCTCGGGTTTATCGCTCAAAGCGACACCGGTGATCTCCCCGCGATTTCCTCGCACCCGCCCCAGGATGGCTATAGTGATCCACTCACTCGCCGCGCTTGCGCTCACTCCAAAATTTCGAGCGTAAACCGCCGGTTAAGCTTCATCCCGGCGGCCCCGAGAATAGTCCGGATGGATCGCGCGGTACGCCCCTGCTTTCCGATCACCTTGCCTAAATCGCCAGGCGCGACCTTCAACTCGAGTACAGTGGCCTGTTCCCCCGAGAGCTCGTTCACCGACACCTGTTCGGGGATATCGACCAGCGCCTTCGCGATGTCTTCTACCAACTGCTTCATGGCGGCGCTTATGCAGCCGGTTGTACTGGATTATTCTTGACCAGCCGCGCAACAGTATCCGAGAGTTGCGCGCCCACCTTGGTCCAATGATCGATCCGGTCGTGCTTCAACTTCACCTGAGCGGGTTCGGTCAGAGGGTTGTAATGCCCCAGCACTTCCAGATTCCGGCCATTGGCGGCGCGGGTCTTTTCAATCACCACGATACGGTAAAACGGCTTTTTCTTGGCGCCGAAACGCGCCAGGCGAATCATTAGCATTCTATGTCCTTAAAAAACGGGTAGTTTCATCTTTCCGAGCTTCTTGCCGAGAAAACCGCTTCCCGAAAAGCTCTTCATCATCTTGCGGGCCTGAGTGTACTGCTTGAGCAATTGATTGACGTCCTGCACGCTGGTGCCGCTGCCCTTGGCAATGCGCCGGCGCCGGCTGCCATTGATCAGCATGTGGTTCACGCGCTCACGCGGCGTCATCGAATCGATAATCGCCACCACGCGGTTCATCTCGCCTTCATCCACCTTGACGTTCTTGAGATCTTTCAAAATGCCAACCTGCGGCATCATCGACAACATCGATTCGAGCGGCCCCAGCTTCCGCAGCTGCCGGATCTGGTCGCGAAAATCGTCCAGCGTAAATTCGTTGTCGAGCAGCTTCTGCTGCATTTCAACGGCTTTTTTCTTATCGATAGCCTCTTCGGCTTTTTCGATGAACGACAGGATATCGCCCATGCCGAGAATGCGCTGCGCCGCGCGGTCCGGGTGAAATTGCTCGAACGCATCCGATTTTTCGCCGACGCCGATGAACTTGAGCGGCTGCCCGGTAACGTGGCGGATCGAAAGCGCCGCGCCGCCGCGCGCGTCTCCGTCCATTTTCGTCAAAATAACGCCCGTGATGCCGAGCCGTTTGTGGAATTCTTCGGCGGATTTCACTGCGTCCTGCCCGGTCATGGCGTCCGCGACAAAAAGAATTTCAACCGGCGCGAGCTGCGACTTCAGCTCTTCGAGCTCAATCATGAGCTTGTCGTCCAATTGCAAACGTCCGGCTGTATCGACAATCAGCACGTCGCGCCCCGTATTA
>JALYXS010000230.1 GCA_030946965.1 Acidobacteriota bacterium | reverse complement strand
ATTTGCGCCTGCAAGGATCTGGGCATTCGCACCGTCGCCGTGTATTCCGAAGCGGATCGCTACACCCTACCGGTGCGTTTCGCCGACGAGGCGATCTGCATCGGCCCTGCGAAAAGCGCGCGCAGCTACCTCGATATTCCGTCCATCATCAGCGCGGCCGAAATCACGAATACCGATGCGATCCATCCCGGCTACGGGTTCCTGAGCGAGAACGCCGGGTTCGCGGAAGTTTGCCGGGACTCTGGAATCACGTTCATCGGGCCTACTCCGGAAGTGATCCGCGAGATGGGCGTCAAGGAGCGCGCGCGCGCCATCATGCGCGAGCATGGCGTACCCATTCTGCCTGGTTCGGAAGGCGTTCTGAAGAGCGCGGAAGAAGCGATTGAGACCGCCGGACGCATCGGATATCCGGTGATTTTGAAAGCTTCGGCGGGCGGCGGCGGCCGCGGGATGCGCGTGGTGAACCGGCCCGAGGACATATCCGCCCTGCTGGCGCAAGCGCAGCAGGAAGCCGGCGCCGCTTTCAGTTCGAGCGACGTCTATTGCGAAAAATTTATCACCGCGCCCCGGCACATCGAATTCCAAATTCTGGCGGACCGGCACGGTCATGTCGAGATACTTGGCGAGCGCGAGTGCAGCATCCAGCGCAGGCATCAGAAGCTGTTGGAGGAATCGCCTTCCCCGGCGCTCGATTCGAAAGTGCGGGCGCGCGTTTCGAAGAAACTGCGGGAGGCGCTGAAGGCCATCGGATACACCAACGCGGGAACCGTGGAGTTCCTGATGGATGAAACCGGTAGCCTGTATTTCATTGAAGTGAACGCGCGTATTCAGGTGGAGCATCCGGTGACGGAGATGGTCACGGGCGTGGATCTGGTTCGCTCGCAAATCCGCATCGCCGCCGGCGAGCGATTGCGGGACGTCGTCGATCTGCCGATTCAGTTCCGGGGCCATGCGATCGAATGCCGTATCAACGCGGAGAATCCGGAGACGTTTACGCCGTCGCCCGGCCGGATTACGGGCTTGAATCTGCCAGGCGGAATCGGGATTCGAGTGGATACTCACGCGTTCACCGACGGCGTGATCCCCCCTTATTACGATTCGCTGCTTGCCAAGCTGATTGCCCACGGCCGCGACCGGACCGAAGCCATCGAGCGGATGCGGCGCGCGCTTGATATGTTCGTGGTGGAGGGAGTTCACACGTCCATTCCGCTGCACCGCCGGATTCTGGCGGACCCCGATTTCGTCGCGGGCAACTTCGACACGAACTTCATCGCGCGATTTGCCAAATAACCATGCTGAAATTTCTCCTGATTGTCTCGGCGGCTGCTCTGGCCTTTTTGGCGGACGATGGCTGGACCAAAGTCCGCGAACTGAAGACCGGTACCGAACTCCGCGTGGTCAAAAAGGGTGCAAAACAGCCGGTGCTGGCGAAGATGGACGAGGCCACGGATGAGAACCTGATCGTGATTCTCAAGAACGAACAACTGGCGATTGCGAAAAGCGATATCGACCGAATCGACTACAGGCCGTCGAAATCCGGACGCGTCACAAAGGAAACGAAGACCAAGACTGAGCTGCCCGGCGACAAAGGCCCCATACTCGGGCGGGGCTACGGCAAGAACGGTCCGACGACTACTACGTCTACCGGCGTTTCGATTGGACCGAAGCCGGACTTCGAGACCGTCTACCAGCGCGCCAGCCCAGCATCGAAATAACTCACAACGGGATATTGCCGTGCTTTTTCTTCGGCATGGTATCGACTTTGTTGGCGAGCATGCGAAGCGCGCGAATTACGCGGGGCCGGGTTTCATGCGGTTCGATGACGTCGTCCACAAAACCGCGCTCGGCGGCAATGAACGGGTTCGCGAAACGTTCCCGGAATTCGGCGATCTTGGCCGGCCGAACCCCCTCGCCATTCGCCAGCAGTTCGCGCCGGTACACAATATTCACCGCGCCTTCCGCGCCCATCACTGCAATTTCGGCGGTGGGCCAGGCGAGGTTTACGTCGGTGCGAAGGTGTTTCGAACCCATCACGCAATAGGCGCCGCCGTACGCTTTTCGCGTAATCACGGTGATCTTGGGCACGGTGGCTTCGGCGTAGGCGTAGAGCAGCTTCGCCCCATGGCGAATGATGCCGCCGAATTCCTGCGCCGTGCCGGGCAGGAAGCCGGGAACGTCCTCGAAGGTGAGTATCGGAATGTTGAAAGCGTCGCAGAAGCGGACGAAACGCGCGCCTTTCACGGACGAATCGATATCCAGACAGCCGGCGAGAAAGGCGGGTTGATTCGCCACAATCCCGATCGACTGCCCGTTCATGCGCGCGAATCCCACAACGATGTTCATCGCGAAATGCTCATGCACTTCAAAGAACCAGCCATCGTCGACGACGCGCCGGATCACGTCCTTGATGTCGTAAGGCAGGTTCGATTCGGCCGGCACAACGGTGTCGAGCTCTCGATCGGCGCGGTTGGCGGAATCCTCCGTTTCGCGGCGCGGCGGATCTTCACGGTTGTTTTGCGGCAGAAAACTCA
>JALYXS010000211.1 GCA_030946965.1 Acidobacteriota bacterium | reverse complement strand
GGGCACGACCGGCGGTATGCGCTATCGAGCGCGAAGCTGATGCGCGAAACCGGCTGGAGTCCACGGGTTGAATTTGAGGAAGGCTTGAGGCGCACGGTGGATTGGTACGGCGCAAATACGGATTGGGTGGATCGCGTGCGGAGCGGCGCGTATCGCGAATATTACGCGCGCAATTACGGAAACCGCGGAGCGGCGTAGCAGGAACGGCGTTGTGGGAAAATTTTCGGGAAATTTGGCTTTACTTGAACGGTATGTCCACCACGGCATAACTGCCCCGGTGTTGCCTCATTCACGGCCAAGACAATGCGCTCGAGATACAGCCGCACAACCGCTATGTCGAGTTCCCGAGTACAACAACGGCTATTTTTCGGCCGGTCCATTTTGTTGGTACCGGATTCTTTTGTCGGAGCAAAAGGTCGAACCTTGCGGCCTCAGCTACTTTGAGCAGTTCGCCGTTAGAAACCCTGTCCCACCCACGTTCTATCGCCTCTGTGACTCGTGACCGAAAGCGACTCGGAAATGCCGCTGGGGGTGCCGTGGTCAAAGAGAATGCGCATCAGTCAAAAGTAGTTGGTCAACAGGAACCCGGCGGTGCGTCGAGGCTGCGGGCGGCAAATTCGAGCACGGCCTGAATCTGCTCCCGCGTTACATGAAACTGCTCGATGATTTCCTCTATGCTCGAACCCGCCTCAAGATTTCAAAAACCGTAGCGACGGGCATCCGGGTATCGCGAAACACCCATGCGCCGCTACGTCTGTTCGCCACGCTTTCGACGGCGGGGCATTGGGACCAATCGAGAGTCGCCATAGTAGGGCCTCCTTCTCCAAGAATAACGTCAGGCGTTCAGAGTACAAGAAACTCCGGAATCCCCGATTGAAGGGTGCTCGACCGGCCGGGAGCACGACTGGCGGTATGCGCGTGCGGAGCGGCGGAGCGGAATTCGATTCGCTTTTCAACTACGCTTTCGCGGAATTCGCGAGCTTTTTGCGATCGCGTACCTGGAGGAGTTTGGCGGCTACCCCCGCTCGCGACCGCACATCCATCTTGATCATGATCAAACGGGAGAACGCCCGGGCGGTATTCGGGCTAATGTTCATCCGGGTAGCTAATTCTTTGCTGCTGAACCCCAACGAAATACCACGGAGCGCTTCCTGCTCCCGGTTGGTGAGGTTATGTTTCAGCGCCGTGGCCTGGATAATATCGTCGACATCGCAGTTTCGCTCTAAGTGGAGAGCGACAATCGGCTGCGTGAAAGGTCCATCCAAGGGCTCTATAATAAACGCCTTGCAGACGTACTCGCAGTTGCCTAACCGGAAAGAAGTTTCCATCGAGGAAAGCTCCGACGGCTTGCGGGTGCGGATGAAATCCACGATCTCAGTGGGGATCTGCCAGCCGGATGGGCCGTTCAGGGCGCCCGAAGTCGAGAAAATAGCGGCGGCTCCGCGGTCCATCGCGATGGGTTTGAGAGAAGAATCGATTAAGGCGATTCCGGCCTCTGGAGAATGTGCGGAGTGCTTCGTTTCGTGCATGATGGCGTCCCTTAAAGAGCTTGCCTCTCTTTGCCTGCATGGCAGCAGTAGTTCCAAGTCGATTCGTTACCCCTTCCCCTAAGGGACGTAGTTGAACAGAAACGTACCCCAATTCGCCGCTAGGGTTCGAGGGGAATTGGGGATGTATTCTGTCGACATCCAGATCGTGCCGTCCGCGCCGGCGACAGCGGTTGAGTAATCGCCCCACCGGGCTACCCCAAGACCCGCTGGGGGGTAAGCGGTAAACCCGTCCTCCGGGGCCGCGCCCGGTCGTACAATTTCAACCGCCGGGCCGGTGGAAGACGCGCTAAAGGGAACAAAAGCCGCGCTGGGGTAGTAATCGGGACCTACCAGCGTAAATGCAATAGAGCCTGCGCCTTTGGCGTTGATTCCAATGGCCGGCCGCAAAAGATGATTGTTCTTGACGAGCAAATAACCTTCCCGGAATACGGGAGCGGCTAGAATGCCGGCGCGGAAAGTCGGCGATAAAATTACGTATGCGCCGCCCACCAGCGTGGTACCGTTCTCATCGGTAACTTTGGTGGCGAATGTAGAATATAACCGGCCGCCCGAATACGTGACGGACAAAACCCGAGTGTCGCCGCCGTCGATTACCGGCAATCTGGCGCCCAGACTGGAGCCATATGGGATCGGGCCGGGGCGTTG
>JALYXS010000201.1 GCA_030946965.1 Acidobacteriota bacterium | reverse complement strand
CTTTGCGGAAGAAGTGTTTCGCAGCATTCACATCCCGCTTCGCGCTGAGATAAAAATCGACCGTTCGCCCGACTTTATCCACCGCCCGGTACAGATAGGTCCACCGGCCCTTCACCCTTATATACGTCTCGTCACATCGCCACGAACCGCCAACCGGCCGAGCATACTGGCTCCAGCGCTTCTCGAATTCAGGCACGTAGCGCTGCACCCAACGCAGAATCGTCGTGTGCACGAGCACCACTCCGCGCTCCGCCATCATTTCCACGAGGTCACGTGCGCTCAGCTTGTACCGCAAGTACCATCGAACGCACAAAACGATGACTTCTTGATCGAACTGCCGACCCTTGAAGATATCGGCAACGGATTCCGCTGAAATCATCCCCGCGATTATCTCAACACTCCGCAAGTTTGCACCAGAATCCCCTATGCCGGCTTCACTGGAAACGTAAGCCAGGCATTGCGGCCATTCCCGCAATATGGCAGGATCAACAGCACAGTTCTCGAGAATGTGGGCCAGTCGAGTTATAACTCGCTGCAAGCTACTCTCGAACAGCGTTTCCATTCGGGATTCAGCTTGCAGGCGTCCTTCACTTGGGAGAAGACACTTACCGACGCCGATAGCCTCATCCCGCAGACCAATGCCGGAGTAAGCCAGAATCAGAATCCTTATAACCTCAATCTCGATAAGGCGCTCAGCATACAAGACGTCCCACTTACTTTCACGGCGGCGTGGATTTACGAATTGCCGTTCGGTCAAGGAAAGAAGTGGCTAAGCGGAAATGGAATCGTTTCGTCGGCGTTGGGCGGCTGGCAGGTGGGGGGAGTGCAGCGGTATCAATCGGGCGAGCCGGTCTCCTTCGGATGCGCAACGGGCATCCCCGGATGGGATAACTGCATCCGGTTCAATCGTGGCGCGGGACAGCCGATTTACTCGGCGGCGCTGCTGAACGGGACCTTCGACCCGTTTGTAAATCGCTACTACAATCCGGCGGCGTTTATCGATCCGAATGCGAGCCGCAATGGCGGGGCGTATCGCTTTGGCGACTATCCGCGCGTGAATGGCGATGCGCGCATGAAGCCGTATTTCAACGAAGACTTCAGCGTCATTAAGAACATGCACGTTTTCGAATCCGCCAGCCTGCAATTCAAGGCGGAGTTTCTGAACGCGTTCAACCGGCACGTGTTCGCCACGCCAGATGTTTCCCCGTTTTCGCCAACGTTCGGCTTGGTGACAGGGACCATCGATAGCCCCCGGAGCATTCAATTCACATTGCGGTTCAATTTCTAACCAGAGCTATTGCGCAGCGGCCCAAGCTAAGCCGTCGGTTCCCTTGCCGGCGTCGATTAGCTTCTGAACGGTCCAATCCGAGGTTGCGATAGCCGCGATCTGGTGGCTCGAATCGCAGGAAACATAGGCGACCTTGCCGTCGGGGCGCACCAGCACTTCCTGCGGCGATTTGGGAACGTCGATCACGTGGGCAACCTTCATCGTTTTGAGATCCACTATGGCCACCTTGTCGGCTTTGGGCATCGCTACCACAAGCCAGCGTCCATCAGCGGTGGCGGCAGTTCCGTATCCCGAAGCGGGCAGCGGCACCCACGTCTTCACCTTATTCATCGCCGTATCGATTACGGCCAATTGTGGCTTGGTCTGATCGGACGTGAAAACCATGCTGTCATCCGCCGATACGGCGATGCGCTGCGTTTCGCGCGAAATCGGGATGATCGCGATAGTCTTGCGCCCCTCAAGATCGAGAACGGAGACCGTGCCCGGGCCGACATTCGCCGTGTATCCGCGACGGCCATCATGCGCGATGGTAAACATGTGCGACTCCGCCTGCCCGGTCGGAACCGTGCCCACGATTTTTAGCGTCTTGGGATCGATCACGCTGATAGTCTTATCGAGCTCCGTGGTGACGTAAAGCATTCCATCTTTCGGGCCGAAAACAGGGCAGTGCGGCCGCACGCCGCGGCCGAAATCCAAGTTGCCGGCGATCTTGCGGCTGGCGATGTCGATCACAACCATGT
>JALYXS010000187.1 GCA_030946965.1 Acidobacteriota bacterium | reverse complement strand
AGGGCATCCTCTCTTTTCCAGTGACGCCGTTTAGCCGCTGTGCGACTATAATCGAGAACTATTAGTCCACGGCCCCCGACCGATGATGGCCAAATCGTAGGGAACGGTATGTCCCGTTATCGAAAGTGACGGCGACCGCGCCAACACCTCGCAACGCAGGTTCTTCCACAACGTTCGTCCTTCGTTTCTTAACCGGTCGATCACGAATCGAGGAGCGCTTCCAACGATTGCATTGTGAACTTGCAGTCTCGGAGAATCTTATGGAGCAGTCCAGGCCCGATGGTCTCACCTGAGTGAATCAGGATGACCGTGGCGCGCCCGTCTCCGTGCCACATAAATGATGGCTACCGCGAATACGGGCAACTACGATCAGATGCTCACCCGTAACACGGGGAGCCCCGCTCATGCGGCATCGTGATCCGCTAAATGCCTATGAATTCCAGCGATTGCGCCGGCGCGCCTTCAACTTCGAGGCAGAGTTCGGCGGCTTCACGGATACAGTCCATGAGTTCGTCCAGGGAACGGCCCTGAGTATGACAGCCAGTGAGCTGCGGAATCGAACCCACGTAGAGCCCATTCTCGTCCCCTTCGATTGTGACGTCGAACTGTTGCATACCTCGCCCGATTGTACCCATATCACCCGAGCGGCGAGTTCCACCCGGGGTTGTCCAGTCTCGAAGCCACTCCTACCCTAATCCCGCCTCCCGCAAATACTTAGCCGATTCCTCCGGCGGTGTCGGATTAATATAGAACCCCGTTCCCCATTCGAATCCCGCCACCTTCGTCAGCTTGGGCATAATCTCCATGTGCCAGTGATAATGCGGCATCGAAGTTTCTTGCACCGGCGCGGTGTGGATCACGAAGTTATACGGCGGCTGTTCGAGCACTTTGTCGATCTTTCGCAGCGTCGAACGCAACACCCACGAAAGGTTCTGCAGCGTTGCCTGATCGATCTCTTCGAAATGCGATTCGTGGCGGCGCGGCACGATCCACGTCTCAAATGGGAATCGCGAGGCATACGGCTCGATCACTAGAAAACGCTCGGTCTCCGCCACCACCCGGACGCCCGCCTTCGATTCCTGCTTCATGATGTCGCAATAGACGCATCGATCCTTAAACTCGAAGTAACGCTTCCCGCCATCCACTTCTTCTAAAACGCGTTTCGGCACCACCGGCAGAGCGATCAGTTGCGAATGCGGGTGCTCCAGAGTCGCGCCCGCCGCTTCCCCGTGATTTTTAAATATCAGAACGTAGCGCAGCCGGTGATCCTTCTTCAGATCGCACATCCGTTCGCGAAAAGACCAGAGTACGTCCTCCACCCGCTTCTCCGGCATGTCGGATAGCGTCTGGGCATGTTCGGTGGTCTCGATGATCACTTCATGCGCGCCAATCCCGTCCATCTTGTCGAACAAACCTTCGCCCTCGCGGTTCAGATCGCCTTCGATGCCCAGTACGGGAAACTTGTTGGGAACCACGCGCAGGGACCATCCCGGCTGGTCGCGGGCCGAGCCGTTACGATACGCCAGCACCTCCGGGGGAGTTTTCTGTTCGTTCCCGGTGCAGAACGGGCAAAAATGGCTGCCCGTGGTTGAAACGCTCTGACGGGTAAAATCCGAGGGGCGGCGCGCGCGGTCGGTTGCGATGATCACCCATCTGCCCGTGATGGGGTCTTTGCGGAGCTCTGGCACTTCCTAACTATAACTGCGAGGGCGTTCCAAAGGCATCCCGAATTAGCTTGATTTGCGGGTCATAAGTACCAAGTACGGTTACGACGTCGAAACGCACGCGGCTCCAATCCACATCGGCCCGGCGCGCGTACTCTCTCGCGGCGCGCTGTAAATGCAGCCGCTTTTCCGCATCGAGCGCGCGGTCGGGAGCGCCGAAGGCATCCGTCGCCCGCGTTTTCACTTCGATGAAGACCAGGGTTGGCCCATCCCAAGCAATTAAATCGATCTCGCCGGGTCCCATGCGTGGACGGTAGTTGCGAGCGACAACGGTAAATTTGCGTTGGCGCAAGAAGCGGTGCGCACGGTCTTCGCCCTGCGCGCCAAACGGGCGGCGGGGGCGTCGAAGCCGGTCCGCGATTGAGTAGAGGAGCGAAATCACGCTTACACCGGTTCGAATTCGAATTCCATCGCCTTCCCGCGCACCACGAAGCACAAATAATGCTCCCAAAATCGCCGGAAGCGCGGAAACCGGTTCACCAGAAGTTCAAACCCGAGCCATTTCCAAAACGCTAGTAGCTTCACCCGTATAGAAATCTCCCGGAACCTGGCTTTCGAATAGTACCCGAAGCCCCCATGATTTTCCCCAAAATATCGAAACGAGAAGCTGTTCAAATGTTGGCGATGCGTCGGATCGCACCACGAGCTGAAATCGGTGTAATGCGGCGTTTCGATGCGAACGCGCCCGCCGGTTCGCACGAGACGGTGGAACTCTTCCATCGTCCGGATCACATCCGTCAGATGCTCGATCACGTGGATGGCCCGCAACTGGTCGAAAGAACGGTCGGCGAACGGGTAGGGAAAACGATCCAGGTCGCAGATCACGTCCGCGGCGGCCGAGGCATGGCGGTCCACGCCAATCGACCCTGGAAACTTCCGGATGCCGCAGCCCACGTCGAGAATCCGCACGAACGAATCATAGCGCCACTGATATTCTAGGGATTGCGAATACAGCTCTTCGTCCCTTTACTTTTTATCGCGGTGCTAGCCGCACCTTTTGCGGCGGCTCAAGACAATTACGAAATCCAAGTCTACGGAGCGGAGACGGTCGCGCCTGGACGAACCATGGTGGAGCTGCACAGCAACTACACCCTGTCCGGCTCGAAAGATAAAGTGGACGGTATCTTGCCTACCCAGCACGCCGTGCATGAAACCGTCGAGATCACGCAGGGGATCACGCCCTGGTTCGAAACAGGTTTCTACATCTTCACCAGTTACAACCCCGCCTATGGATATCAATGGGTTGGAGACCACATTCGCCCCCGGGTTCGCGCTCCGGAGCAGTGGCATTGGCCGGTGGGAGCGAGCCTATCTATGGAGGTCGGTTACCAGCGCCACGCATTCTCGGCGGATACGTGGACGTGGGAAATCCGGCCCATTGTCGATAAGCAGCTAGGGAAGCTGTATCTGTCATTCAATCCGACGCTTGATCGCTCCTTTCACGGGCCATCGGTGGGTCAAGGTGTAAGTTTTTCGCCCAATTTCAAGGCCGGCTACGATTTCACCAAGCGCATCAACGCGGGTTTGGAG
>JALYXS010000183.1 GCA_030946965.1 Acidobacteriota bacterium | reverse complement strand
CCCGCGGGCGGCGTCCAATCCACCTGAAACGTGAAACCGGCGCCGGGCGCTGTAAATGGGGCATCTTTGTGTTCGGGAAATTCGAGCGCGCCATTGCAAGGAGTATCGTGAGCGGGGCTCGAATCGCACCGGACGCGCACGACATCGTTTGGCGCGAACGTTCCCGCCTGTTTCGTTTCATCGCCGGCAAGACGGGCCGTAATCTGAAAACCCCACCGCATTGCCTGAGGGTGCATTACGGTGACCTTGATGGATTGCGCCACCCCGGGCGTGTATGCGGACGCGTCGATGCTAACGCTGCCGGCAGGATCGGAATTAGCGGGACCGAGATTGGTATGGCACACACTGCAATTCATTCCTCCATCGACCGCCGCTCCGGTTCGCTTGATCGGGGGCCCGCTGCTGAACGCAAATAAGAGCACCGGAAGGCTGGCAAGAAACGAGTAGGCGATTTTCTTAATCATGAGTTCTCTCCGCCTTTGAATAGTAAGCCCCGGCGGCATCCAAATTATCCGCTTGTTGTAAAAGAGTTGTAAATTCACTACGCCGGGGTTTGCCGGGCGGCTATGATAAACCCTGTGAAGAGCCGCGGATTCTTGTTCTTGATCGTGATGGCTGCCGCCAACGGCGCGGTCTACACCGGATCGCAGGCCTGCAAACCGTGCCATGACGGAATCTACGCGCGCTGGAGCAAGACCCGGATGGCCAATGTCGTCGTGGACCCAAAGGCCCACCCGGAAGCCGTTCTGGGCGATTTTTCGAAACCGAATGAATTAGTCAAGTTCGGAATTAAGGATGTCGCATTTGTTTACGGCAGTAAATGGAAGCAGCGATACTTCAAGAAAGTTGGCGACGACTATTTCGTATTTCCCGCGCAGTGGGACGTGCGCAATGCGGTTTGGCGCCCGTACAGCCCGAAACCGGGCACGGACTGGTGGGTAGAGAAGTATCCCGCCGATCAGATGCAGCGGCCGACGGGACCGTTATGCGATGGCTGCCATTCGGTGAACTACGACGTTCGCACCAAGCGGGTAACCGAGTGGAATGTCGGGTGCGAAAAGTGTCACGGACCGGGTGGAGACCACGTCGCGAAACCCTCCCGCGAGAATATTGTGAATCCGGTCCGCCTCGATTACGTACGGGCCAACGATGTTTGCATTCAGTGCCATTCCCAAGGACGGCCGAAGACCAATCCAATCGAAGGCAAGTATTACGATTGGGCCGCCGGTTTTGAACCCGGAACGCGCTTGAGCGAAGTGTGGGAGCTCGAAGAGCACAAGCTCGGCGAAACGACGTTCACGCACTGGCCCGACGACTCCGCTCATAAAAACCGCATGCAGGGCAACGATTTCGTCCAGAGCGTTATGTACGAGCGTGGAATTACCTGCTTCAGTTGCCATGACGTGCATGGAACCGGATTCAGCGCGGACACTATCCGGCCGGGTAACGATCTCTGCTTGACGTGTCATGGGTCGCAATCTCCGGCCGGGCCGCGTGGCGCTTTCTCGTCGATGGAGCGGCATTCCCATCACGCCGCCGCCAGCACGGGAAGCGACTGCGTCGAATGCCACATGCCGAAGATTGCGCAAACCATCGCCGGCGTGAACGTCCGCAGCCATACCTTCCGCTTCATCACGCCCGCCGCAACGGCCAAATACAAGATTCCGAATGCTTGCGGGCTTTGCCATAAAGATAAAGGGCCGGGATGGTCGCGGGCGGAACTGGCAAAATGGCCGCAGTTCTCGCCGTGGCGAGTCGCTAATCCGTAAAAACGATTTCGGCATCGGGATCATAAAAATTTTTGATCGCCAAACCGCGCGGAAATCGTTGCCGAATATAATGGTCCATCGCGATAATCAAAGTTCAATCAAGGAGAGCAATGCTGAACGGACTGCAAGACTTCTTAAGCCTTACCTACGGAGAACTGGAAGACCTCAACTTAAAGGCTAAGGAGCAACGAAATAAACGAGTAGCCATCGATAAGATTCAGGAAGAGCGCCTCAAGTATCTGACGGACGAGAAGCGGATCAAGGCGGTGAGCGTGTTGTTCAGCGACCTCGAAGGGCGTCTGCACATGCTCGACTACGATAAGAAGTTCCTGATCAAGAGTTGGGACAACCTGACTTTCGACGGCTCCTCGATCCGCGGCTTCACCGCTCAGCGCGAGAGCGATCTGCGCCTCGGAATGGATTGGAGCGCGTTCTACTGGGCTCCCGCCGATGTGTTCGGTTCGGGCAAGGTGTTGGTTTTCGGAGAAGTTATCGATAAAGACGGATCTCCCTATAGCGGCGATATTCGCGGGGTTCTGAAATCCTACGCGCGGAGCGTGTACGAGAAGGATGGCTACACGCTTAACGCGGCCAATGAAATTGAAGGCTTCCTGTTCAAAGGCGCGGATGCCGAGCGCCGCTACAACGAAACCGGAAAGTTCGAATACGTGAACACCGGCGGATATTATCATTCCCTCCCCGGAGACCCGCTGCGGCTGTTCATCGACACCGCGGCCGAAGTGCAACGGGCCATGGGTTTTCAGAACGAGAAGGATCATCCCGAAGTCGCCCCCTCGCAATTCGAGATCAATTACAGCTATGCGGAAGTGGTAGCCGCCGCGGATCAGATTCAGCTTTATAAGCTGATCTGCCGTCAGGTTGCCACCCGGATGGGATTAACCGCGTGTTTCCTGCCTAAGCCCGTGGTGGGCGTCAACGGCAACGGCATGCACACCAACGTATCGATTACCAAAGACGGCAAGAATATCTTCTGGGATCCTCAAGGCGAAGAGAAGATGACCCAATTCGCCTGGGATTTCGTCGATCGCATCCTCACGCATGGCAACGACCTGTGTTTGATTCTGAATGCCAGCGTGAACGCTTACCGGCGGTTGGACCCGCATTTCGAGGCTCCGAACCAGCTCAAGGCTTCGGCCGTCGATCGCGGCTCAATGGTGCGCATCCCGATTGGCAACGAACGCAGCGCTCGCGTGGAAGTTCGCTCGGTCGCGCCCGACGCGAACCCGTACATGACCATGCTTTCGGTCTTCAAAACGGGTATCGAAGGATCGATCGCGGATGTCACGAATCTTCGCGCCGCGGACCGGTATTTGCCGGACAATATTTACGATGCGTTGAAGAATTTTCGAGAGGCGGAGTGGATTACGACGCTGCTCGGCGACGACGTCAAGAATCGTTATGCCGACCTGAAGCAGGCCTCGGCGGATCGCTGTGCCCGGTTGCTAGGAACATTCGTCAAAGCGCCGGAAGTGCAGTATCACCACGAGGTTTACAACCAGTTCCTCTGGAACATGTTTTAACGGCATCCGTCCGGCCGCCTTGCCTCTATAACCACGTAAGACGGCCGGCCTCCTGAATCCTTAAACGCGATTTGCGACTAACTTGACTTTTTCCGCCAGCTTTGAGGAGGTGAACGGTTTTTGAATAAACCCAGCTAATCCCTTGCCCGCGAATCGCTGCATGGCTTCGGCTTCGTAGAATCCGCTCGTCAGAATGACTGGAAGTTCCGGCCGGATCTTCCGGATTTGCCGCAACGTCTCTTCCCCGCTCATCACCGGCATGGTCATGTCTAAGAGAATTAGCGAGATTCTATCTCCAATCTTCTGGAAAACATTAAGCGCCTCGAGGCCGTTCTCCGCCATTACCACTTCGTATCCGAAGTGCCGCAGGGTATTTTGGGTGGTCCGGCGAACCACGTCCTCGTAGTCCACCACCAAAATCATGCCCGAGCCGATTAAATCTTGATCTTCCGGCCGCGGTTGCACGGGATCAGGTTCTCCTTCCCAGGCAGGCAGATAAACTCTGAACGTGCTGCCCTTCCCCAAGTCGCTGTATACCTTGATGGCGCCCTTGTGCCCGCGCACAATGCCGAGAGCCGCGGCCAATCCCAAACCGCGGCCCGTGAACTTTGTGGTGAAGAATGGATCGAAAATCTGGGCGCGCGTCGCTTCGTCCATCCCGCAGCCGGCATCCTGCACTTCGATGTAGACAAATTTCCCGGCGGTGATGCCGTCGCAGAGAAACGCCCGTTTGATATCCGCATCTTCCAATTGCTGAACGCCCGTACTCACCCGCACGCCGCCCGGTTTTCCGCGCATCGCCTCGGCCCCGTTAATCACAAGGTTCATGACGATCTGTCGCAACTGGCCCGCGTCGGCTTCCACTAGAGGCAAATCCGGCGCGGCATTTATTTCCAATCGAACGTTTTTTGGAATCGAAAGCCGAACCAGATCCTTCACTTCGCCCGCAAGTCCGGAAACATCGATCGGCTCAACCAGGAACCGGGCCTTGCCCGAGTAAGCCAGAAGCTGGCGGGTCAGATCGGCGGCTCGCTCGCTAGCTTCCATCACATCCTGCAAACTCGACCTCAGCGGACTCGCGGCGGGCAGCAGCTCATAAGCCAAACTGGCGTTTCCGAGTATTCCCGTCAAGAGATTATTGAAATCGTGAGCCACTCCTCCAGCCAAAACACCTAGGCTTTCGAGTTTTTGCGTGTGCAGCAATTCTTTCTGAATCCGCTCCGCTTCTTCTTCCCGGCGCTTCTGCTTCGCCACATCCATCTGAATCATCGAGAGAATTCGCTTGTCGTCTTCGGTGTGCAGGTTTACGAGGACCTGGCTGACGAATGGAGTCCCGTCCTTCTTGGTGCCGCGGGTTTCTCCTTCCCAAAACCCATCCCGCTCCGCCGCTTCGCAAATAGCCGCCGCGATTGCCTCCCGCTCTTCCGGTTCGCCCCCGTAAAGGTCCGCCATCGGAGCGCCATTGAGCTCGCCGTGCGCGTAGCCGTGCATCTCGTCGAACGATTGATTTGTGGCCAGCACCTTTGCTTCGTCCAACGACAGAATCGTGAACCCCGGTTTCATCGTCTTGACGATCTTTTCGAGCCGCCGCCGCTGCTCCTCGTTGTTGCGCTGTTCCGTAACGTCACGCCAAACATAAAGCTGCCCGTAGCCGGCTACATTCGTGGTGAACCGCTCAAATACGCGCCCATCCGGCCGCGTAACAATGTCCCGGTCCGTGGACGCGTGATTCGGCCAATCCACGAGGAGCGTTTCGGATGCCGCGTTGTGGGCCACGACTTCGCCCGTTGAACCGACCAGCAAAATTCCCGCGGGGACCCGATCGAGCACGTTTTGCAAAATCGCCGCTTCGCGTTGCAAGCGTTCCGCCTTCTCTGGCAGAAGGATTAACTGGGCGGCCTTTGGAACCACCACGATCGCGGTTACGACCGATGCCGCCGCAGCGCCTAAGTTCCACCAGCCCTTGAACCAATAGATCGGCTTCCACATGGAAAGGATGTCGAGAGCGTGTCCGCCGCCGCACAGCAAAATTAACAAACCAAGCAGAACCAACAGAGGACGGACGCGGGTCTCGGCCTTCTTTTTCAACACGAACACGAACAACGCCGCGGGAATCGAGTAGTACGACAACGCCACCATCGCGTCCGTGGCGACATGCATCGGGAAACCATGATCCATAAACGTTCTTCTAGAGCATTGTGTCATGCGCGACCACAATATCTCTTCGGAAACGCTTGATAAGATAGACGTTTATAACCGTTACCAGTATCCGCGCCAGCCCGCCTGCGGTCTCACCCCAACAAATTGATGGCGCTCTTCTGCAATTGATCGATAGTCTTGATCGCGTTCAGGTTCGCGCTAAAATCGTTCCGCGCCTGCAGCAAAGCAACCGCTTCCGCGCTCAGGTCGACGTTATCCGTATTACTCGCGGCCGCTCCCGGAA
>JALYXS010000146.1 GCA_030946965.1 Acidobacteriota bacterium | reverse complement strand
CCCGCGGGGTGCGCAGGACTTGGATTACCGAAACGCTCACCATGCTTGCGGCGGACAAGGCTGCCGCGCCGGTTCTCATCTCCGTAAAGGCGCTCGATCCGAAGGTCTATCCATTCTATGGCGCAGTGAAGCTCGACCCCCCCGGAACCATCGCGAAGAAGCTAACGCCCGGCGCAATCGCCGTTTCCGAAGACCTGTTGTTGCGGATGCACCTTGGTGTCGGCGATACGGTCCACATCGGCGGCCAGGATTTCACCATTATCGGAACGCTTCAGGCCGAACCCGATCGCATGTCGGGAAGCCTGAACGTGGGGCCGCGCGTGATGATGAGCCGCGAAGGACTGCAACGCACCGAGTTAGTGATTCCCGGCAGCCGCGCGTCGGAGCGCTTCTTGTTTCGGGTTCCGCCCGGCATGTCGATTGAAACAGTGCGCGGCGATCTCAAAAAGGTGTTTAGCGAAGGGCTAATCGTCGATTTCCGCCAGACAAACCCGATCATCGAACAAGGCTTGCAGCGCGCCACGACGTTTCTAAGCCTGGTCAGTCTGATTGCGCTGATTGTGGGGGCGCTTGGCGTTTCGACGGCGATGCAATCCCATCTGCAACAAAAAATGGACAGCATCGCGGTCATGAAATGCCTCGGAGCGCGATCGAGTCAGATCATGCGGATCTATCTGATTCAAACTATCGGGCTGGGGCTGGCGGGCGGACTGCTCGGCATCGCCATGGGCATTGCGGTGCAACGCGCGTTTCCGCTGCTGATCGCGCGATATTTCCAAATGCGTCCGGCGTTTTCATGGGACGCGCTTTCGGCGGTTCAGGGCCTTGGAATCGGCATTCTTTCGACGCTGCTGTTTACCGTACCGGCGCTGCTGTCGATTCGCGGTATTCGTCCCGGCGTAATTTTCAGGCGTGAAATGGCCGAGACCCGTCCGCCCTGGAAGGCGCGATTGCGGCAAGGGAGCGCGTCGATTGCGTCGGCGGCGATCATTCTTTTGGGCATTGGCGCGATTGCCGGCTGGTTGAGCGATTCCGCACGGATGGGAATGTATTTCGCGGGCGGCCTGGCGGCCAGCCTGCTGGCGCTGGCCGCTGTCGCATGGCTTCTGTTGCGCGGATTGAAGTGGTTCACCCGGCGCGCGCCTCGCGGGTTGCGCGCGGGCGTGCGGCACGGAATCGCCAATCTCTACCGGCCCGGCAATCATGCCGAGGCCGCGCTGGTCGCGCTCGGCGTGGGCGTGATGTTCACGCTCACAATCTATCTGGTCCAACGCGGATTGCTCGCCGAAGTGATCAAGAGCGCGCCGCCGGGAATGCCGAATGTATTCCTGCTGGATATTACGCCAAGAAATCGCGATGAAGTTGCCAAGCTGTTAGCGCGTCAGCGCGGCGTGGAGGGCGCGCCCGAGATGGTGGGCACGGTGTCCGCGCGAATTAGCTCGATCAATGGCGTTCCGCTCGACCGGCAGTCGATGAAAGGCTTCGCGCGACGGTATGCCGGAACCATGGCCGTCACGACCGCGGCGGAAAAACCGCTTCACACGGTTTTGCGGCAGGGCGCCTGGTGGAACGCCTCGTGGAACGCGTCGAAGCTGCCGCCCAGCCTCGAGCCCCAACTATCCGTTTCGGAAGATGCAGCGAAAGTGTTGCGTGTTAAGCCCGGCGACCGGCTGGAATGGTCCACGCCCGCGCGCAAATTTCAAGCGCGGATTGCGGCCATCCACAAGACCGAATCGATCCGGCTAAGCGCGCGAGTCGAATTCATTTTCACCCCTGGCGCGCTCGATGGATTCCCCATGATTTATTACGGCAGCGTGCGCGTGAAGCCGCCCGGCGTGCCCGGGCTGCAACGGGCCATTTACGACAGGTTTCCAACCGTAACAGTCGTAAATGTCGCCGACGTGATGCAGATCGTTCAGGATGTGGTCGATCAGATCTCGCTCGTGATTCGCTTCATCTCCGGGTTCGCGATTCTGGCGGGCGCGATCATTCTGGCGTCGAGCGTCGCGGGAACGCGCTTCCGGCGCATCCGCGAAGTGGTCATTCTGAAGACCCTGGGCGCCACCCGGAACCGCGTGGCCGAGATTTTTTCCGTTGAATTTCTGGTGCTGGGATTGGTAGCCGGCCTGATGGGCAGCCTTCTCGCGAGCGGCTTCGCGGCGCTGCTATTGAACCGCTTGCTCGATGCGCATTTGAGCTTCGATCCCGTTCCAAACGTAATTTGCGTACTTCTGACGGCGGTGATCGCGAATGCCGCCGGCTGGCTCGCGAGCTTCCGGATTTTGGGCCAAAAGCCGCTTGAGATTTTGCGCCAGGAATGATTACTTGATCAAGTCTTTGACGGCCTTCAGGTGTTCCTGCATGGTGGGCAGCGTCTTGAGCGCGAATGCCTTGAGTTGCCCATCGGCGCCGCTCTGCGCTTCCCACTCAAAGGCTTGAACTTCACGCTCCTGGCTCTTCGCCTGACCTTTCAGATATGCCCGGTCAAACTCCGCGCCGGACAATTTCGCGAGCTTGTCGAGGCGCGCCTGATGCCGCGAATCGAGCGAGCCCGGTACGGCATAACCCTGCTTGCCCGCAATTCGCGACAAGTGGCGGTCCAGCTTCGTGTGGTCTTCCACCATCTTTTGGGCGAACTGTTTTACCGAGTCTTTTGACGCTTTATCCATCGCGAGCTTGCCGATTTCGATCTGGGTCAAGCCGCGCATCACGGCTTGCTCAACGAATTGCCGGTCTGAGATCTTATCCGTCGGCTCATCGTTCGGATTACCGGTGAAGCCGGGGCCGCCGGGTGTCACCGGGTCGGTTGAAATGGCATTTACCGGGTCGGTCCGGGGAAGGCCGGAATTGCCGCTCTGGGGCGCGTTGTTCTGCGGATTCCGGTTCTGTGGAGTGCCGCTTTGGGCCGCCACCGCCCCGGTTAACACAAGCGAAACGATCAGAAGGTCCAAAGTCTCACGCACGATTCCCCCTTTCCACCTACGAGTCGAATCAGCCAGATTCTATCAGAAATCCTTAACTTTGGACTATTCTTTGGTTTTCAGCGCGTGATCGTTGTCGGCGATGAACTTCCGGATCGCGTCCGATTGCTCCAACAATTTGTTCCATTGCTCTTTGTAGAGGGTGACGGGAAATCGCCCTAAGCCGTAAACGGAAAGCGCGCCTTTTTCGCTCACCTTCAGAGATATGGTTCCTCGCTGCGGGCCGCGCTTCAGCGTTTCGTTCTCGGCCTTGAGCCGCTCGAGTTCGGCTTTCAAATCTTCGTCTGACATTCTGACAGGATACGACAAAATCACGTAAGGGCGGCTACCCAGTGCAATAGCGTGCTCACCAGCGCCAATAGGATGGCTCCCAGGAACGCCGGAAGAAAGCCTTTCACGCGAAAGCCGGGCACTAGCGCGGCGGCCAGCTTCAGCATTAGCGCGTTGACGACGAGCAAGAAAATGCCGAGCGTCAGGATCGCCAGTGGAAACGTGACGATCTTGAGCATCAATCCGATGGTGGCGTTCACGAAGCCGATCACGAGCGCCGCTACCATCGCGGTCCCGAATCCATCCACCTGAATTCCGCGAATGACTCTTGCCACAATGAGTAGACTTACCGCATTGAGCAGCCAGTTAACGATCCAACCAATCACGATCCTCGCACCCTCGGTTAGTTAGTTTACGATTGTTATCCATGGCCCGTCTATTTGCAGGCACATCCGGATTCGCCTATCCGTCCTGGAAGCCCAATTTTTATCCCGCTGCCTTGCCCGCGAAAAAATTTCTGGAGCACTACGCCTCGCGGCTGAACGCCGTCGAGGTCAATTACACGTTTCGTCGATTGCCTTCGGCCAAGACTCTCGAGAATTGGGCCAACGCGACGAAACCCGAATTTGTCTTCGCGCCGAAAGCGCACATGCGGCTCACGCACATTTTGAAGCTGCAAAATGCGGCGGAATTCACGGAGCTGTTTCTGCGGTCGATCGATCCGCTGCGGACCGCGCGCCGGATCGGCCCGATTCTATTTCAGCTTGCGCCGAAATTCGTCTGCGACCTGGGCGTGCTCGAAGAGTATTTGAAGTTACTGCCCATCGATCTGCGTTTTGCCTTTGAGTTCCGTCACGCGTCATGGCTTCAAGAGTCGGTTTACGAGGCGCTCCGCAAGCGCAACATCGCGCTTTGTCTGGCGGAATCCGAGGAATTTCACGTGCCGGAAGTAATCACGGCGGATTTCGTCTACTACCGGTTGCGCAAGCCAGAATACTCGCCCGAAGACATCGGCGTGATTGCCACGCGCGCGAAACAATTGCTCGATTCGGGCAAGGATCTGTATTTATTTTTCAAACACGAAGAGAATCCGCAGGGCGCGGTTTACGCCGAAGATCTGCTCGCGCGCTTCTGACCGGCGCGCTTCTTGGCCACCGGCTGCTCCCCCTCCGCTTCTTCGGATTGCGACGCTTCCGTTTCGGAGCCCACCGGCTTTTTCTTCTGCTCCAGACTTTTCTTCAGGGCTTCCATGATGTCGATTACCGGCGCAATCCGCGCGGCCGGCGTTTCCACTACCTTGTGGCCCTCCACCTTCGCCTGAATCATTTTCTGCAGGTTTTCGCGATACGTATCGTGATATTTTTCGGGTTCCCAGCCGGCGGCGAGCGAATCGATCAACATCTTCGCCATATTAAGTTGCTTATCGTTTACCTGGCTGGTGTCGGTGCGAAATTCTTCCACCTGTCGAATCTCGTCGTTATAGTACATGGTGTGCAGCAGCATGCCCTTATGACCGGGGCGCACGATCACGATGTGCTCGCGATTGTGCATCGCGATCTTGGCGACGCCATAATACTTGGTCTCTCGCATTGCCTCGAACAGTAAGGCGTACGGTTTTTCACCGCCTTCGTCCGGCGCCATGTAATAGGAACTCTCGAGGTAAACGGGATCGACGTCGTCGCCCTTCACGAATTCAAGAATCTCCATCACCTTGGCGGTCTTGGGAGCGACTTTCTTGATGTCCTCTTCATCGATCACCACGTAATGGTCCTTCTCGTATTCATAACCCTTGACTATCTCGGTTCTAGGAATCGGCTTATCTTCCGCCTGGCAATAAATCACCTGCTTGACACGCGAATTGTCTTCTTTGTGCAGTTGATTAAAGCTGATGGTTTCGCCCCGGGCCGCCGTGAACAGGCGAACGGGAAACGATACCAAGCCAAAAGTCAGATGACCCTTCCAAACGCTGCTTGCCATGTGCCTAACCTCACTTCACCCGGCGGAGTGCCCGCAATTTCGAGACCATCACATGGATATCATGGATACGGGAACATTTCAAGGCATTGATGTCTTCTCTGAAGGAATACGAGCGTAAGCGCCATTTCGAACAAACACCCGAACCGAAGCCCGGCGAGCCAGTTCGAAGCGAGGCTCACGGCGGCCGGTTTTTCGTTCAAAGGCATAATGCGACGCGGCTGCACTACGATTTCCGGCTGGAGATCGACGGCACTTTGAAATCGTGGGCGGTGCCGAAAGGCCCGACGCTCGATCCCACGCCCAAGCGTCTGGCGGCCATGGTGGAGGACCATCCCCTCGATTACGGCGATTTCGAAGGTAACATTCCGAAGGGCGAGTACGGCGGCGGCAGCGTGATGCTGTGGGATCGCGGCACGTTCGAACTGATGGGCGATTTGAACGGCATGGATCAGATCGCGCGGGGCGATTTGAAATTCAAGCTGGACGGCGAAAAACTAAAGGGCGAATTCGCGCTGGTGCACATGAAGAATCGCGGCAAGGGGAACGAGTGGCTGCTGCTGAAGAAGAAAGGCGCGGAGGCGCGTCCCGGTTGGGATATCGAAGAATTCGCCCATAGCGTGAAAACCGGACGCACCCAGGAAGAGATTGCGGGCAACATCGAACGGCCCAAGACTGTCCCCGTAAAAAAAAAAGTAAAAACGAAGCCTAAGCCGCCATTCATCCCGCCCGCCGGCGCCGTCCTTGCCGAAATGCCGGACGCGATAACGCCAATGGCCGCCACGCTTGTCAACAATCCACCTAAAGGCGGCGACTGGGTTTTCGAGATCAAGTGGGATGGCATCCGCGCCATCTGCTTCATCGACAACGGAGAGTTGCGAATTCAATCGCGCTCGGGCAATCGTTGTGAGCGGCAGTATCCCGAATTGACCGTGCTGCCGAACCGCGTATCTGCAACGCAGGCCATTCTCGACGCCGAAATCGCGGTGCTGGACGAGCACGGCATCTCCAGCTTCGCGCTGATCCAGCCCCGCATTACCAATCAAGATGCCAGTGCCGTGGCGCAGATGGCCCGCAAACATCCCGTTACGCTATTCGCGTTCGATCTGCTGTACCTCGATGGCTACGATCTTCGAAACGTTCCGCTGCTCGCGCGGAAGCGTCTGCTCGAAACGGTTTTGAAAACGGACGCGGACACGCCGATCCGTTTGTCGAATCATTTCGCGACCGATGGAGAAGCGATGCTCGAAGCCGCGCGGCAGCAGGGGCTCGAAGGACTGATCGCGAAATGCACGACTAGCGTCTACGAACCGCGGCGCAGCAGGAATTGGTTGAAGTTGAAGCTCGTAACGCAACAGGAGTTCGTGATTTGCGGCTATACGGTAGGCGAGCGCGATTACTTTGGATCGCTTGTGCTTGGGCTATACGAAAAGGGAAAACTGGCGTGGGCGGGAAATGTTGGAACCGGTTTCGATAATAAGACGCTGGCAGCGGTGCACGAGCGGCTGGATCGTTTGACGGTGACGAAATCCGCGATTTCAAATGCGCCCAAGATTCCGGGCGGGGTGGTTTGGGTGCGGCCCGAAGTGGTGTGCGAAGTTAAATTTTTAAACTGGACGCGGGATGGACGGCTGCGCGCGCCCGTGTTTTTGGGGCTGCGGCTCGATGTGGACGCAAAAGAATGCGTACGGGAGCAGGCGGGGGATGTTGGAGAGCCCGAGCCCGCGCCCAAATCCGCCCCTCAACTTCTTCACGGTAAAGAGAACGATGTCACCGTGATGGCGGGCGAACAAAAACTGAAACTCACAAACCTGAACAAGATCTACTATCCCGAAGACGGCTACACCAAGCGGGATTTGCTGAACTACTACGATGCGGTGTCCGGCCTATTGTTGCCGCATCTGAAAGATCGCCCGCTCTCGCTGAAGCGCTATCCCAATGGCATCCGCGACGAATTTTTCTTCCAGAAAAATTCTCCCGGCAGTTTCCCTCCCTGGTTCCGGATGGAGCAAGTGGACCAAATTCGCTACGCACTTGCCGAAGATCGGGCGAGCCTGCTCTACCTGACCAACCTGGGGTGCATCGATCAGAATCCGTGGATGAGCCGCACCGGATCGCTTGAAAATCCGGATTTCATATTGATCGATCTCGATCCGCACAACTGCGAGTACGCTCGCATCGTCGAGGCCGCGCAATTGGTACGCAAGAAACTGGATGCCGTGGGACTCGAAGGATATCCGAAGACTACCGGAGGCGATGGAATGCACATCTACGTTCCGCTCGAACCGCGCTATACCTATGAGCAGACGAAAACGTTCGCCGAGGTCCTGGCGCGGCTAGCGGCGAGCGAGCGGACGGATTTATTTACAATCCCGCGTTCCGTGGCCAAGCGGGAAAGCGGGAAGGTGTATTTCGATTATTTGC
>JALYXS010000143.1 GCA_030946965.1 Acidobacteriota bacterium | reverse complement strand
GAGCCTGGGCTGGTTGAAAGGGTACGCCAATCACCAGTCTTCCCGCGATCTCCTTCATGGAGAATTCGGGCAGCGCTTCATGCGGAACGCCCGGCCCCCACAGCACGTAGACCGCGCGATAACGCATTGGCCAGTGCCCGTGATTACCAATCTCGCGCGGTTTACTGAAGATCTCACCGTTGGGCGCTTCCCAAAACATAAACCCGCTTGCCGCTTCGAACACCACCGCGGTTGACGGCAGCTTTGAGAACAACGCTGAAGGAAATCGCGCCAATTCCTCTTTCGAGATCTCGCGGCCGACACCGTATTGCGGATCTTTCGACAAACTTCCGCAAGAACTCGCCCGCAACCGCATCACGCGCGATCGCGATGCCTCCGTAGGGCATCACCCCGGTCACGCCTTGTTTCGCCGCAATCGCCTTCAGGTTCACCATCGTGTTCACGCGCTCGAAGCCATGGTCGGAAACCACCGCTAGCGCCGACTCCGAAGGCATCGCCGCCTTGATCTGGCCGATCAACTCGTCAGTACGTTCCAGAACCGCGTTCGCCTCGGACGAGAATGGCGCATTGTCATGCTCCTCGGAGTCGAGATCCACGAAATGAACCAGCAGCAGATCCGGATGCTCGTTCTTCAGCAGGTAAATCGTTGCAAGCGTCCGTGTCCGGTCATCCATCCACTCCTGTCCAAAAGATGCATACGCCGCCGAAATTTTCCGAACCAGATCGGCGGGTTTCGACTTGCTTGCGATGGAATGCAGATCCATCGACCCGCCGCGCCGCCTTCGAAAGTATTCGGGGAGGTTCCAGTTCACGGGCGCATCCACCGTAACCGGCCACGTAATGGTTGCGATGGTGCGTCCGGCATCGTGCGCGGCTTGCAGCAGAGTAGGCGCGCGAATTAACGACGCGCTCCAGTAGTAATCGCCGCCCTCGGACTTCGGCTTCTGGTTCCCAAGAATGCCGTGGACCACTGGATCCACGCCGGTGATCAGCGTAGTATGCGAGGGCCATGTGATAGTCGGCATGACGCCGATCACTCCCTTCGAAACTTCTCCGTCACGCATCATGCGCCGGACATTCGGAATTCTCAAGCCGAGCCGATCGGCATTCTGGAGGTAACGATTGTCGAGCCCATCGACCGAGATTACGACTAGCGCTTGCTTGCCCGCGAGGGCGGAGGCAAACGCAATCGTCAGTAGTGTTGCCCCCCCGATCAGAAGCTTACGCGCAGAGCGAACTGGATCAACCGGGCATTCACCGACGTAGAGCTGATTTGGCCAAACGTAGCTGAGTTCAAGTTCAAGCTTGTGCCGGTATCGCTCGCCAGCGCGAAGTTGGCGTGATTCAGGAGGTTGAACGCCTCCGTCCGGAACTCCATTTTGAAACGTTCGGTGAGCGAGAAGTCTTTGAAAATCGAAGCGTCCACGTTCCACTGGCCGGGTCCACGCAAAATGCCCCGTCCCGAGTTACCGTAGGTTCCGGCCGGCGCCGGATAAAACGCAGCCTTGTTGATGTAGTTCTGCAGGTTGTCCTTGGTCGAACCGGTCGGATGGATCAGTGGCACTCCACTGAGTACGTTTGCATTGTAGTTGCCGTTATCGTTCGCGGTCGTGCCGCCAAGCCCCTGGCCGCTAGTTGTATTTATGACTGTTAGGGGGAAGCCGGATTGCGCGATGATAAACGAGTTTGCCGACCAGTTGTTGAGGAGCATCCTGCCGATCTTACTGGTTGCTTTGTTGGGCAGATCCTGCACGACAGTGAACGCCAGCCGCTGCGGCCGGTCGAAGTTCGCGGGTCCTTTCGCAAGCCTGGTATTATTCCACGGCGCAGGGTACAAGTTCGTAAAGAAGCGGGCGCTTTCATTCCCGTTGGTGAGTGCCTTCGACAGCGTGTAAACAAGCTGGAACGTCGAACTGCCCATGCGGCGTTTCAACGTGTTTTGCCATGAGTGGTAGGTCGAATCGCCGTCTTGCAAAGTCATCGTAATATCGCCGAAACCAGGGTATCTGCGCACCAGCGTGCCGTTACCCTGCGGGATCAGGGGGTTGATAAACTGCGTGGCCATCAGGTGCGTGCCTTTGGTGCCGATGTAGCCCGTTTCCAGCAGCATATTTCCCGGCAATTCCCGTTGGACAGTAAAGTTGTCCTGAAACACCTGGTCGGTTTTCCCATGCGGCTGGATAGCGGTGAGCTGAATCTGATCGTTCGGACTCGTCGGGAATGGAATGGCTGTCGCGCTGTATCCCGGGTTTACGAAAGCAAAATTATCCGGCTGCGTGAGATTGCAGCTTTGTCCGGCGAGGGCGCAGTTGACCGTAAAATTAGCGAACGTCGGAGGATTCGAAAATGTCTGCTGAGCAATCTGCCCGGTTCGGGAATCGTAGTAAAGTCCGGCGCCGGTACGGATCACTGTTTTAGTACCCAGCCGGTAAGCGATGCCTAAGCGGGGTCCGAAGTCCAACCAGTTGCCGAACACGACATCGTTGGGCACGCCAGGCGTCACGCCACCCTGCACGATACCGGAATCGGCGAGCGATCCTACGCCCTTGTAGCGGTCCGGCCAGAAGCTAACCATGTGCAGGTTGTATGCCGCGGGCATGTAGTGCGCTTCGTAGCGAACTCCCACTTCGACGGTCAGATTTTCGGTTGCTTTCCAGGTGTCATCGAAGAACGCACCGAAGATCTCCTCGCGCATGAATAACTCACCGGGGCCGGCTGAAAATACTTTCGTGGCGGGCTGGCTCAAAAGGAAATCGGCGTATTCGTTGCCCGAAGCCAATCCCGAAAAGTTGAAGACGCCGCGGTTGTTCTGATCGTTAGCCGGATGAAGAAGCGTACTCACGGTCTCCGCGCCAGCCTTTACCGTGTGCTTTCCGCGCAGCCACGTCAGTGTCCCCGCGAGAGTGAACGTTTTGACGTTGTCGTGCCAGAGGGCGTTATTCCCGAAGCCGCCGTTTACATAGTTAGCGATGTTGATCTTGGGCAGCCCCGCAATCTCCGTCACGCCCGAAATCGGCTGGAATCCGAGGCTTGTCGGGTTCGTGGCGTTTGCGAACGAAAGGTGCTGGTCGGTCATATCGACGCCGAATTTTGTCTCCAGCACCAGAGTTGGCGAGAAGACATGCGTCTCGCTGATACCGCCGCTGTGCTTCGCGCGGTTGGCGCCCTGCCCAAATCCGGGCAATCCTTGTCCAAAGGGGGTCAGGTCGAACTCGATACTTTCGAACCAGCGGCCGAACAGCGTATCCTTTTCGCTGATCCGGTAATCGATCCGTCCCGAACCCTGGTCCAGATTGGTTACGTTGGCCGCGGCCGCAAAGAAATTGTTTGCCCCTGAACTATAGTTCGGCAACGGGACGAACTGGTCTTGGATCTTCAGTGAAATGGGGCTTAGCCGCGATTGCGGGATGATATTGTTCGGAAATGGCTTGCCCGTGGCCGGGTCGTTGATTGTCTGGAAGCCCGAGAAATTTCCTTGCCGCTGAGCCGCTGTCGGAACGACCGTAGTTAGCACGCCGCCGGAGCCGTTCGCGTTCAATTGCCGCAGGCTCTCCCAGCCTCCCCAAAAGAAAAGCTTGTCGTGCTTGATCGGTCCACCTACGTTTGCGCCGAACTGGTTTTGGATATTTTCCTTCCGCGCCGGATTGAAGAAAGGCCGCGCATTGAGGTCCGTGTTCCG
>JALYXS010000125.1 GCA_030946965.1 Acidobacteriota bacterium | reverse complement strand
TTGCCGATCGGAGTCGGATCGGCATGACGGAAGTACGCCGGCATCTTCATTTCGGAGATGCCTTCCAAATCGCGAATTGAACCATCGACCACCATCCCGGCGCTTTTCGTCGTCTTCATTATGTAGTAAAAAAGATTGTCGCCGACCAGCGTTCCGCCTTCTTTTTTACCGAAGAGATCCACCACTACCACGTCGCCCGGCTGCAGCATGTCGAGGGCGTATTGGTTGCCCAGATGCGCGATCCCCTTTGCTTTCGCTTCCGCATTCAAGACACCGTCGACATCGGGCCGCACGGGCATGAATTGCACCGTGAAGGCGCGCCCGGCAAGTTTCAATTCCGGATGGTTAATGTGGAAACCATCGGCGTATTGATTGTGGAAACCCTTGCCGGGCAAGACTGCCCAAACTTCCTCGGACGACATGCCTTTCGCCCGCTCGATGATCGAATCCGGGACCTTGGGCCGGCCGTCGGGAAAACGGTCGAACGGATTCTTCGGGGTGAAATCCGTCAACTGCTCCTTGGTCATGGTGAACAACTGCGCGGGGGCGAGCGCTGGAGTCAAAAGCGCCAGAAGCGCGAGTGAAGTAAACGTAAAGTTACGAATCATAGTTGCTAATTTACACCCCACCGGCGTGGAAGGTGCTGCCGTCCCGAATTTCATCGGTGCCTCGACGGACTACCTTGTCGCCTGCTTGCAGGTTTCCCATCACCTCGATCAGATCGCCATCCGCCGCTCCTTTTTTCATATCGACCCATTCCGCGAAGCCGTTTTTAGGCCGGATAACGAACGTGCGTTCGGTCGTCGTTACAACGCTTGATTTCGGCGCGAACAGCGCGGGACGCGGCCGCTAGCTCGGCTTCGGCGCGCGAAGCGCCGGCGTGAGATAAGCATCGGCGGTCGCCACCGCGACATCGAAGCGCGTTCGTTCGAGAGCGGCTTCGATTGCGCCCGCGCCGCCGCCGTTACTGCCGCCATTTGAAATAACCTGGACAAAAGTGCTCTATTTGCCCTCGATTACTTTACAGTGGCAGCCATTCCAGGCGAACTTCCCATTCCGACGGTGCCGATGCCAACCATATGAGCACAAGTTCGTCGATTGCCGTCCGAACATCGAGGCTCCGCGGGGTTAAGAATACACCAGCGCTGTGTTTTCCCGAATTTCTGAATGCGCGGAAGTGAACCGGCATCGTCCCGACATCGCGGCGCAACACCCCGATCACAATCGCATGCTTGAGATCGGCATCAGCAAGAAATCGAATTGTCAGGACGTACGAGTCGTGTGAAGCTCTTCCCGAGCGCGTATAATTCTCTCGCGGAGATCGGCTGGCCGCTCCTCGGCGTTGCGCCTCCCCGCGGCCCACTTCTCGTCTTGGCGGATGAGGTAAGCATCAATGTCAGCCTGATTTGCCAGACAGAATGTTATCGCGCCGAAAACCTCTTCCAAGCGAAGAAGTTCGAAGTTCTGCCCAATAGTGTCGGGAGACTCGCATCGGCGGAACGCATGGACAATCGAATCCAGGGAAATTCGCGTGCCGGCAACGTAGTAGTTGCCGCCCCGTTGCGCGACGTATTTCTCTGCCATCGTCATTGATTCTACTTCGTCTGGCGTCCGGTCCGGCTCGTCCCGCGTTACGATGAATAAAAGATGCACACAGGCGAAAATTCCATGTCAAAGGCAGTTCTTATTCTTCGGACATTTTTAACAATTGCCGTTTTATGCGCGACGAGTTCGCTGCTGGCGCAGGACAAAAGCCAGGATGAAACCGTCGATTGGCTCGACAACTATAAGCAGGCGATAAAGGAGGCGAAGCGGACGCAGAAGCCGATTTTCCTCGAGTTCCGCTGCGAGGCTTGAATCGCCGGACGCGTGTTCGACGCACAGGTTGTGCTGTCACCCAAGAATTCCGCGCGCGGCAAGCTCATGAGCCAGTACGTGTGCGTGCGCATTCCGCGCATGGACGACGTGGATCTCGGATTGTTCGATTACGATCGCTACAACGCTCTCTACTTTTTCATCCTGAACGCCGACGAGCAGATCTACATGCGGTACGGCGGCCGTGATTCCGCTTCTCAAGATAGCTATTTGAACCTGAGCAGCCTGGAACTCGCGCTCCAGGAAGGCTTGGAACTTCACGGCGAGTACCAGCAGGGAAAACTGTCGCGCACTGCCCGTCCCAAGCCTCTTTTCGCGCGTGAGATGCCGCTGCTGGTCGAGCGGACCTTCGCCAAAGGCAATTGCGTGGAATGCCATCTAATTGGCGATTTCCAGAACGTTCAGAAGGAATTGGATGGCACTTTGGACAAAGTCAGGGACATGTACCGGTCGCCGGATATCAAGACAATCGGCATCGCTTTGGAT
>JALYXS010000124.1 GCA_030946965.1 Acidobacteriota bacterium | reverse complement strand
ATTCTATATCGCATTCATATTGCCACTCAGGCGAGCGATGGGCAGAATTTCGGAATGCTGATTAATCCGCGCGGGGGCGCCTGGGCCGGGGCTGTCAAGGCTTCGAAGGGATTATTACCGGGTGGCGTATTTCTATTGCCGGCTGGAACGGGTTCGGTGAGCGGCAATACCCAGGCCGCCGTCGAGGGCGAGTACAGCCCTGGCGCGGGACTGACGGTTTGGCTGCGGTGGATGGCAACCGGCGGAACCTCGCTGCCGGTGCGATTTGTCGCGGCGCCCTTTTGAAGATGGGTATCACGCGAAGACAGTTTGTGCTGTTGAGCGTGGCGGCGTCCACGATTGCCGCCGCTCCGGGCCGCCGGAAGATCGCGGCGATCACTTCCACCTATTTCCTGCGCTCGCATAGCGACGACATCGTTACGCGCGAACTCGAAGGCTACTGGATCGGCGAGCGCTTCTACCTGCCCCCCGTGGAAATCGCTTCGTTATATCAGGACCAGATTCATCCGGCCGACGTGGGTCAAAAATTAGCGATGGCCTACGGTGTTCCCATTCGCAAATCGATTTCGGATGCGCTTACGCTTGGGTCGGCGAAACTTGCGGTTGACGGAGTGATCTTGGTGGCCGAGCACGGCGATTATCCTTTCAACGACAAGCAGCAACAACTCTACCCGCGATTCGAATTCTACTCGCAAGTGGTCGATATTTTTCGCGCATCGGGCCGCGCCGTGCCGGTTTACTGCGACAAGCACCTCTCCTACGACTGGACGAAGGCGAAGCGGATGTACGACTGGTCGCGTGAACTGCGATTCCCGTTGATGGCGGGATCCTCGGTTTCCGTTTCGTTCCGCCGGCCGGAGCTCGAAGTGCCGCGCGGCGCGGATATTCAGGAAGCGCTATCGGTGGGAAGCGGTTGGGTTACCGATGGTGGAATTTTCCATAACCTCGAAGTGCTGCAGTGTTTCGCGGAACGGCGTAAAGGTGGCGAAACGGGTGTTCGCTCGGTCCAACATCTACAGGGAGAGGCGGTTTGGGAAGCCGCCGGCCGGGGGCTCTGGTCGCAGGATCTGCTGATGGCCGCGCTGGCTCGGGCCGAGAGACCGGGCAAAGGCAGGCCCGAGGATGCCAAGAACCCAGTCCTCTGCCTGCTTGAATATAACGACGGTTTTCGCGGCGCCGCGCTGATGCTGCCAGGCGTGGTGAACGAGTATTTGTTCGCGCTTCGGATGAAAGGCGAGAAGCAAGCGCGCGGCACGCTGCTCTATTTGCCGCCCGAGAACTCAAACAACTTCAGCGTGCTGGTTAACGCGATGAATCAGATGTTCACGACGGGACGGCCGCCGTATCCGGTGGAGCGCACGCTGCTCACCACGGGAGCGCTTTCTTTTCTGATGGAATCGGCTTACCGGAAACAGGCGCGGATCGAGACACCGATGCTGCGAATTGCATATGAGGCGCCGGAGCATTCTTATTATGCTCACGGGGCCGGATCGTAGGTGCAATCGGGTGCAATCGCCGCTGAAATCCGTTCTCGGAGACTCGCCAGATATCGCGCGGCTGGTTACCGGGATGAAGTCCGCGTCGGGACCGGTGTTCAGCCGGCGAGGGTATCTGCTGTTCTGCGACGCGGAAGCCAACGCTATTTATGAGTGGCGGGAGGGAACGCGCACCGTTTTCCGGCAGCCGGGCAACCGGGCGCGCGCGCTTACATTCGATCACCAGGGCAGGTTGATCGTCTGCGAGAAGGGCCGGGTCGCGCGGATCGAAAAAGACGGAGCCGTGACCGTGCTGGCGCGAACCATGCGAGATCCGGTAGACGCAATTTTCGCAATCGACGGCAATATTTATTTCTGCGATCGAACCGCGGTGTATCGGATCGCTCGCGGCGAGAATCGCGGCACGAGCGTTACGGTGGCGTCGCGAGCTTGCCGCGAGCCGTGCGCGGTGGCGCTGTCCGCGAATCAACAAATGCTATACGTGAGCGACACGGCGGCGAACTCGATTCGGGTTTTCGGCATTGGAAGCACCGGCGATTTAGAGAATGGCCGGCCATTCGCCGCGATCGTGTCTCCGGGCGCCCTCAAGACGGATGAGGGCGGACGCGTTTGGGTGCTTGGGCCGCAAGCGATCCGCGTTTTCGGCCGCGACGGCGTTGAACTCGGAACCGTTCCTTTGCCGGAGAAACCAACGGGGCTGAATTGGGGCGAAGGCTTTCACGATGCAATCGTGACTACGGCAACCGCGGTCTACAGGGTTCGGGCCAACACGAGCGGGACACGCACTTTTTAACGTGGCTTGTGATACGATCCCTGTTTTGAAACGAGGTTGAAACGTGAAAATCTACGAGTCGAAGGATATCCGCAACGTGGGGATTGTAGGTCACGGCCACGCCGGCAAGACCTCCTTGACTGCCGCGTTGCTGTTCACGACGGGCGCGAGCGCCCGGCTGATGCGAGTCGATGAGGGTAACACCGTCACCGATTTCGACGAAGAAGAAATTCACCGCAAGTTCACGATTTCCACGGGACTCGCCGCAATCGAATGGAAGAAGACCAAGATCAACCTGCTCGACACGCCCGGTTTCAACATGTTTATCAACGACACGCGGGCGAATCTGGTGGCGGCGGACGCTGCATTGGTAGTGGTCGATGCGATCGCCGGAGTCGAGGTGCAGACCGAGAAGGCGTGGGGGTTCTGCGTCGACTATCAACAGCCGCGAGCCATTGTGATCAACAAGCTCGATCGCGAACGCTCGAGCTTCGATCGCGCGCTGGAGAGCATTCACGCCCATTTTGGCCGGACGGCGATCCCGATCCATCTCCCCATGGGTAAGGAGAAAGACTTCAGGGGCGTCATCGACCTGATCCGCATGAAAGCGTATACATACACGCCGGACGGCGACGGCAAGGGCAAGGAAGGCGAGATTCCGGCTGACTGCGCCGAAGAGGCGCAGATCGCGCACGAAACTCTGGTCGAAATGGTCGCCGAGGGCAATGACGCGTTCCTCGAGGAGTTTTTCGAGCAGGGAACGCTCCCGATCGAGCACATCGTCGAAGGGCTCAACCTGGGTATCCGCGATCTTCGCGTGTTTCCGGTGCTTTGTGCGTCGGCATTGCACAACATCGGCACGGATCTGGCGCTCAACTTTATCGCCGAGACGTTTCCGTCCCCGGTCGAGCGCGCGCCCGCGCCCGGCAAACTGAATGGAAGCGAAGTAACGCGCCAGATTTCGGACAACGGTCCGATTTCAATCTTCGTTTTCAAAACGAGCGCCGACCCGTTCGCCGGCCGGATCTCCTATTTCAAGGTTTACTCCGGAGTTCTTAAGAACGATGCGCATCTGCATAACGTGCAGCACAACAGCGAAGAACGTCTGGCGCACATCGGCACGCCAATGGGTAAGACGATCAATCCGGTGAATGAAATCCACGCCGGGGATATCGGCGCGGTGGCAAAGCTTCGAGACACGCTGACAGGCCACACGCTTGCCGATAAGAGTTCGCCGATCGCGTTTCCGCCCGTGGCAGTGCCGGAGCCGTCAATCGCCTTCGCGATCGAAGCCAAGTCGCGGCAGGACGAAGACCGCATGGGTACCGCCGTCCACCGGTTGCTCGAAGAGGACCAAGCGCTGCGGTTCTACCGCGATCCGCAAACCAAGGAGTTTCTGGTCGGCGGATGCGGCCAGCAACACGTGGAGGTGGTCGTCAGCCGTTTGAAAAAGCGGTATAACGTCGATGTCGCTTTGAAAGCTCCCAAGATTCCGTACCGCGAAACTATTCGGGGCACCGCCGATGTTCAAGGCCGCCACAAGAAGCAGACCGGCGGACACGGGCAATTCGGCGATTGCTGGATTCGCATGGAGCCGCTTCCACGCGGCGGCAAATTTGAGTTCGTCAACGAGATATTCGGCGGATCGATTCCGAAAAACTATATCCCAGCCGTCGAGAAAGGAATTATCGAGACTGCCGAAAAAGGGTATCTCGCCGGATTTCCCATGGTCGATTTCCGGGTGATCGTCTATGACGGTTCATATCACGATGTCGATTCCTCGGAACTGGCGTTCAAGTTAGCCGCTCGAAAAGCGTTCAAGAACGCGATGGCGACGGCTAAACCCGCATTTCTGGAACCGGTGATGAACGTTCAGATTCAGGCTCCGGTGGAGTACGCCGGCGACCTTATGGGCGATCTCAACGGGCGGCGCGGCCGCATCGCGGGAATGGACACGAAAGGTGCGACACAGTTTATTCGCGCCAGCGTCCCTATGGCGGAGATGCTGAACTATCAGAACGACCTCACTTCCATGACGCAAGGCCGGGCGTCTTTTCACATGGAATTCGACCATTACGATTTTGTGCCGCCGCACCAGTCCGACAAAATAATTGCAGCCGCGAGAGCCGCGAAGACGGGTGAAGAAGAGGAGGAGGAGTGAGCGGCCGCGGGTCTAAACGCTACAGCGCTTCCAATTCCCATACGTAAATTATGTTACAGCGGATTGACTAAGGTTTTACCACTAAGGTACATTTGGGGATTACCTGCGGGCGAAGGCCGCCCGCAAGCCGTTGCAGTACCTGGAAACTTTAAGTTAAAAGGATTATTAATGGCCTTAATTTTACGTCTGCCGCTTGCGTTATTCCTGAGTTTTTTGCTTCTTATTCCTTCCTCTTTAGTTTACGGTCAGCAATCCAATCTCCAAATGTCATTGATGCCGTCGGCCACTGCTTCGGCGGCACTATCCGCGCTCGGGATCGCACCCGACATTACGGAGAGTGAACGCGGGTCGTATTTGAACCAGATTGCAAAACACGAACAGCAGCCTGATGGATCTTTTCAACCGACAAGCTCGGATCTCTTGGTGCGGGAAGCCGAGCAGCGATTCCGGGATGGTAGGAAGGCATACAAGTTGAAGGATTCAGATGCCGCCCGATCGGCTTTCGATGCAGCCGTGGACCTGATGCTCAATGCATCGGACAACCCGACCGACCGGCAGCTTTACGAAGCCAAGCTTGAGGAGATGGTCGATTCCATTCACCGCTACGACTTGGCGGGACTCGGCGCTTCCGCTCAGGTGAATGAACCGCAATTCGAGAAAGCCCCGCTGGAAAATATCCTGCAAATGACCTTCCCCGTGGATCCTAAACTGAAGAGCAAAGTCAGCGGCGAAGTGATTGCCACCTCCTCGCAGTTGCCGCTCGCCGTCAACGACACGGTGCTCGGATTCATCAATTACTTCTCGGGGCGGGGACGGCGGACGATGATCGTGGGTCTGGAGCGCGCGGGAAAGTACCGTCCGATGATCAAACGGATCCTTGAAGAGGAGGGTGTTCCGCAGGAGTTGATTCATCTGGCGCAAGCCGAATCCGGATTCATGCCTCGCGCTGTATCGCGGATGGCCGCGACGGGCATGTGGCAGTTCATGAGCTGGCGGGGAAACGAGTACGGGCTGAAGCAGACGCATCTTGCGGACGACCGGTTGGATCCTGAAAAGGCTACTCGCGCCGCCGCGAAACATCTGCACGATCTGTACAACCATTTTGGGGATTGGTATCTGGCGATTGCGGCTTATAACTGTGGCCCAGGCAACGTCGAGAAAGCAATCGAGAGAACGGGCTACGCCGACTTTTGGGAACTGCGTAACCGCCGCGCTCTTCCCGCGGAAACTACCAGCTACGTCCCGATTATTCTGGCGATGACGATTATGACCAAGAACGCCGCCGAATACGGCCTGGATAATATCACGCTGGAGCCGCCCATCGAGTACGACACGATAGAAGTCTCGGCGCCGACGAACCTGGCGCTGATCGGCGATCTGACCGAGACACCCATTTCGCAGTTAACGCAGTTGAATCCCGCTCTTTTGCGCAATGTGGCGCCCGAAGGATATTCGGTACGCGTTCCAAAAGGCACCGGAGAGGCGCTGACTACGGCGATTGAATCGGTTCCCGCGAACCGCCGCGCTTCCTGGCGCATGCACCGCGTCGAATCTGGTGAAACGCTCGCGGCGATTGCGAAGCGGTTTAATTCCGCGACCGGCAGCATCGCGGCAGCGAACAAGTTGGCAGCCGATGAGCCGGTCGCCGGCGATCGACTGGTAATTCCGGCGAGTTTTCAGGACGAGGAAGATGCTCCGCGGATTCATTCGCGCTCGTGGCATCCGTCCCGGCAGAACGCCGGCAAGAGCCGCGCTAAAGTTACACGTACCGCGGTTCACTCGAGCGGCCGTCGCGCTGGCACGCGCGCGCGCGGCGGCTCCGGTTTGAAGAGGGCCGCGTTCCCCCAATCGAGCGGAAAGCTAGCGCGCGTGAATCGCCACCGGAATTCGCTAGACCGCTAGGTTTTTGAGCGGCCCTGGTTTTTCCCTGTTGCCAACTCCGTAAAACGAGTTATTCTATTGTTGGCAACAACGCCAAAACAGGAGGATTGTCGAATGTTTGAGGACCTGCTTCTCGCCCCCAAGGAAGAAAAAGACGAGGAAGAGATGGAAGATTTCCGGGACTACGACGACGAGAGTGCCGAAGGCGATTCCAAACTCGACGATTTTAGCGACGAGGACGATGAGGATGAGGACGACGAAGAGGAAACGGCGCCCCCATCACGCCATGTGAAAGAGCCTCCCACCCCTCAGCCGAAGCCCATGGACGAGCCGCTCGAGCCCGGCGCGGGCTCGGCGGAGGAACCGCCGGCAAAGAAGCCCGCCAGTACCGAGCGATCGTCCAGTTCTCCGAAAACACCGGCTAAGAAGTCCCCCGTTCATCAGGCCGTTAATTCCGCGGTGAAGAAGCCGGCATCGAAGACCGCACCCAAGAAGGCCCCTGCCCCGAAACCGGCAAAGAAAGCCGCCCCCAAGGCAGTTTCAAACAAACCGGTTTCAAAAAAGGCCGCTCCCAAGAAAGCGGCTCCTAAAAAAGCTGCTCCGAAAAAAGCTGCTCCTAAAAAGGTAGCTCCTAAAAAAGCGGCGCCGAATAAAGCTGCGGCCAAGAAGGCTGTCAAGAAAGGCTCGCCCAAGAAGGCCGCTCCAACGAAAACCGCGGCGAAAAAGAGCCGCCGTTAATTTCGAAAGGCTTATAGAATCGACCGGCATCGCTGGAACAACTGGATCAAGGCTTCCGCGTACTCTTCGGACGCCTTGGTTGGTTTCCCTTGGAAGCCGGTCCCAGTGGTCGATCCTTTGCCATAGCCGGTTGTCACGGCAATGAACTTCATCATCTCCAGAGCCACTTCGTCCTTGTTCCGTCCCGTTTCCTTCGGCTGCTCCGATGCCGTGCCGGCTGCCGCTTCCTCCGCCATGATCTGCCGTTCTCCTTTGTTGTGTTAAAACTCTAGAGTACTTCATCGCCAATGCCGCTTACCGCCCGCCGGCACCTGCGCAAGATGCGCGGGGGAGCGCAATCCCATCTGCTACAAGCTGACGACGGCAATTTCTACGTCGTTAAATTCCAA
The DNA here is from genome assembly GCA_030946965.1 of Acidobacteriota bacterium. Lineage (GTDB taxonomy): Bacteria > Acidobacteriota > Terriglobia > Bryobacterales > Bryobacteraceae > JALYXS01. The sequence continues at coordinate 1,714 of JALYXS010000124.1, read as the reverse complement.
AGCAATCCGCAGCACCGGCGCATCCTGGTCAATGAACTGATTGCATCGGTGATCTTGCAATATCTCCAAATTTCAACGCCCGAAACGGCGCTGATTCGGGTCACGCCGGAGTTTCTGGCTGAAAACCCGGATGTCTACATGCAGTTGGGCACGCGCCACGTCGGCGTGGAGCCGGGATGGCATTTCGGCTCCCGTCATCCAGGCGACCCTTCAACCATGGCGATTTACGATTTCGTTCCCGACTCTTTGTTGGCGCAAGTGAATAATTTGGCCGAGTTTCTGGGTGCCCTGGTATTCGACAAGTGGACCGGCAACGCGGACGGGCGCCAATCGATCTTCTTTCGCGCGCACTTAAAGAGTTGGCTTCCCGAATTGGGCGCGGTGCCCCAAAAATTGGGGTTTGTCGCGCTCATGATTGATCACGGTTTCGCCTTCAATGGCCCGCATTGGACGTTCGCCGATTCTCCGGTCCAAGGCCTCTATTCCCGGAAGATGGTTTACGAGCCGGTGAGATCTCTGGGCGATTTCGAGCCGTGGCTCGAACGGGTAGTGCACTTCCCGGAGGAGGTGATCGATCAGGCGATACGGCAAATACCGCCCGAGTGGGTGGAAGGCGAAGAAGAGGACTTGGAAAAGGTGCTCGAGCAACTCCTGCGCAGGCGCAAACGGGTGCCCGATCTGATCAGCGATTCGCGGCAGGCGAAAACCAGCCCGTTTCCGAACTGGAAGTAATGTCCCGGGCGATGCGGCGCGCCGTCGCCGGAGCCAGCAGGATGCCGTTCCGGTAATGCCCATAGGCCAGCCACACGTTGCTATTCGGGACACGTCCGATCTCGGGAGTAAGACTCTCCGTGGCGGGACGAAATCCGAGCCAGGGCGTGGGGTTCGAAAGCTGCGGCAGGATTCGGACCGCGCGCCGGTGAATATCGGCGACAACGGCTGGATCGATGTCGCGATTAAAGCCGGCGTTCTCGGTTGAGCTGCCCGCGATGGTAAAGCCGCTCGCCCTTTGCAAAATATACGTGTGGCCGTGCCGCAATATGGGGCCCAGCGAATGGGGTGGCAGCTCGTAACCCAACAGGTGGCCGCGGATCGGGAAGGACCGGGGAATCGGACACGGCCGGTCGTCAATGAAAAGGGGCGCCGAGCCGCTCCAGGCGCCTGCCGAGAGCACGGCCGAACCCGCCGTGTATCTTCCCCGGGCCGAATGCACGTCAACGTCCTGGCCGGAGCGGTGCGCTTCCACCCGCGTCACGGCCTCGTGTTCGCGGATCTCCACGCCGCGCGCGAGGCATGCGCACCGCAAGCTTTGGACGACATCGCGCGGGTCTACGATGGCGTCGCCGGGGTAGAAAAGCGCTTGCTCCCCAGGAATCGGCGAGGAGGCGATGCCAAGGGCGGATTGCCGGGCCGCCCGGGCGGTCAGCTCGTCCCATTCGGCTTCGTTGAATGCCAGGTCCTGCGCGCCCGAGTGGCGAAAATCTATTTTTAATCCCGATTCCGACTCCAGTTCTTCCACGAACGCCGGATAGAGTTGGAGGCTTTCGAGCGCGAAATCGGACCAGGCGGAGCGTTGTTCGATCTCCCCTCCAGGCGCCAGCATGCCCGCCCCTGCCCAGCTCGCCTCGCCGCCGATAGCGCCAGTGTCGAGAACCATGACCTGGAGTCTCCGCCGAGCCAGGCGCCAGGCGATCGACATTCCGATAATGCCGCC